>NZ_JAUTAJ010000003.1 GCF_030818485.1 Pseudoroseomonas cervicalis
TGGCCCGGACGGCTCGGTGAAGCTCTACGAATACAATGCCGAGACGCCGGCGGCGCTGCTCGAGGCAGCCTCGGTGCAGCTCGCCTGGTTCGAGGAGACGCCGGAAGGCCCCGTGACCCGCCCCGGCCAGGACCAGTGGAGCGCCATCGACGAGGCGCTGGTGGCGCGCTGGCCCGCCCTGCGCCTGCCGCCTTTGGTGCATTTCGCGGCCGAGGGCGGAAGGCCGGACGAGATCGCCCAGGTCGCCTATCTGATGGCCACCGCCGAGGCCGCCGGCCATGCCGCCATCTTCCTGCCCGTCGACGCCATCTCCTGGCAGGAGGGGGTGGGGCTGGTCGAGCCCGGCGGCCGGCCGATCGCGGCCTGCTTCAAGCTCTACCCCTGGGACTGGCTGGAGGCCGAGGCCGGCGGCGCCCTGCTGCCGCAGGCGGGCACCCGCTGGATCGAGCCGGCGCGGCGCATGCTGCAGGCCAGCAAGGCGATCCTGGCCGAGCTCTGGGCCATGGCGCCGGGCCATCCGCTGCTGCTGCCGGCCGCGCTCGACCGCGCCGCGATCGAGGGCCCGGCCATCGGCAAGCCGGCGCTGGGGCTGGAGGGCATCGGCATGCGCATCGAGGGTGTGCCCGGCGCCGTCTCCACCGATCCGGCCGAGGGGCTGCCAGCCTCGCCCCTGGTCTGGCAGGCCTGGGCGCCGCTGCCGGCGTATTCAGCGCCGGACGGGCCGGCCTATCCGGTGATGGGGGTGTGGATGGCGGGGGATGCGCCCTGCGGCCTCGGCATCCGCGAGGGCGCCGGGCTGGTCACCACGCTGGAGGACCGTTTCGTGCCGCATGTGATCCTGTGAGGCCGCGCCCGTGACCGTCCAGACCCCAGGCCCCGGCCCCACCGCGCCGCCCTTCCGGCGCATCTCCCTGCGCGGCCCCGCCGGCATGCGGCAGCGCCTCCGCCCGCTCGGCCTGCTGGCGCCGGCCGAGGGCGGCCTGCCCTACTGGGTCGAGGATGCCGCCTATGTCGTGCCGCGCGCCATGGCGGAGCGGCTGCTGCAGACCGCCGCCAGGCTGCACGCGCTCTGCCTGCAGGCCATCGGCACCGAGCTGCAGGGCGGCGACCCGGAGCGTTTCGGCATCCAGGAGGCCGGCATGCGCCAGGCGGTGCTGCAATCCTGGCAGGCGCAGGATTCCCCGCTCTACGGCCGCATGGACTTCTCTTTCAGTGCCGCAGGCGAGCCGGTGCTGCTGGATTACGAGGCGGACGGGCCGCTGGGCCTGGCCGAGGCCTCCTACCTGCAATGGGAATGGTTCGAGGCCGCGCAGGCCGCCTCCCTCACCGAACGCGGCGACGACCAGGAGAACCTGCTCTACGAGAAGCTGCTGGCGCTGCTGCCGCGGCTCGGCCTCGGGCCCGATTTCGCCATCGCCCATGGCGGCGGCGCGGTGGGGGCGGAGCGCACCGATGCCGAATACCTCGCCAGCCTGGCGCGCGAGGCCGGGCTTCCGGCGCGGCTCTGCGAGATCGGCGCGCTGGGCTGGGACCGCGAGGCGCTGTGCTTCACCGACGACCAGGACCGGCCGCTGAGCGGGCTGCTGAAGCTCTATCCCTGGCTCTGGATGGAGCAGGAGCCGAATGCCGAGGCGCTGCCGCAGAGCCGCACCCGGATCCTGCCCGCCGCCTGGACCCGGCTGCTCTCCGACAAGGCGCTGCTGGCGCGGCTCTGGCAGCAGGCGCCCGGCACGCCCGGCCTGCTGCCCGCCTGGCTGGAGGGCGAGGCCCCCGCCGAGCCCGGCCTGGCCCTGGTCGCCAAGCCCTGCCGCGGCGATGACGGGGAGGGGGTGACCGGCCCGGACGAGCCGCCCGACCACCGCCATGGCCCGTTGCTGCGCCAGGGCTGGTGCCCGCCGCCGCGCTTCGAGACCGGGCAGGGCAGCGTGCATGCCGGCGTCTCGGTCTGGCTGGTGGGCGGCGAGCCGGCCGGCCTGTCCTTCCGCGAAAGCCGTTCCTGGCGCAGCGACGCCACGGCGCGCTTCGTGCCGCACATCCTGCGCGGCTGAGCCGCCCGATGCCCCACGCCCCTTTCCCCCTTGCAGGAGCCATGCGCCCGTGACCGCCGCCGACATCCTCGCGCTGTTCCCCTCCAGCCTGTTCAGCTTCATCACCGCCTTCGGCCTCGGCGCGCTGTTCTGGGGCTTCGGGCTGGTCGCCGTCTCCGCCGCCACGCCGCAGCGCGAGCTGGCGCTGCTGCGCGCGGGCAACCTGCCCACCGCCATCGCCTTCGGCGGCAAGGCGATCGGCATGGTGCTGCCGATCGCGGCCGTCGCCGGCGCCGCCGCCGGGCCGCTCGACCAGGCGATCTGGTGCGCCGTCGCGGTGCTGGTGCAGCTGCTGGTGCATCTGCTGCTGGCCGCCCTGCTGCAGGGAAGGCTGCGCGAGGAGATCGAGGCCGATACGGTGGGCGGCGGCGCCGTCTTCATCGCCTTCATCCAGATCGGCGCGGGCATCCTGAACAATGCCTGCATGGCGGGCTGAGATGGCGGGGCTGTCCCAGCCGGCGCGGCGGCGCGGCGGCCGCGTGCGGGCGGCGGCGCTGGTCGGGCTCGGCCTCGGCGCCGGCGGCTGCGACGAGGCGCCGCCCCCCGATGTGCCCGGCCAGGCGGAGGCGCGGCTGGAAGCCTGCGAGGCGGCGCATCGCCGGCTGGGCGCCGACCCGGCCGCCTGCGCGGCGCTGGAGCGCGTGGCGCGGCGCGAGCAGGCGGCGAGCCGCCCGGTCTTCGACTGGCGCGCCGGATGCGAGATGCAGTTCGGCCGCGAGGCCTGCGAGGCGACGGCCGAGACCCCCGCCTGGCGCCCGGTGCTGGAGGGCTGGAGCCTGCCCGCGGGCGGCGCGCCCCGCCCGGTGCTGCGCGACCGCCAGGGCCAGGGCTGGGCGCTGCCCGACCCCGGTGCCATCGAGGAACCGCCGCGCCCGGTCGAGCGCGCCGAGCAGCCGCCGGACAGCCCCTCCGCCCCGCCCATGGGCTATGAGCGGCTGGCGCCGCTCTACGCCACGCGGCAGGCCTGCGAGGAGGATTGGCAGCGCTGCGAGCAGCCGCGCCAGCTCCTGCCCAACCGCTTCGCCAGCCGCGAGGAATGCGCGGCGGTGTGGAGCGCCTGCCGCAGCACCGTGCTGCCGAGCAGCGCCACGGTGCAGCTGTCGAACCAGGGCGGCGGCGCGGGCGGCTCCTCCGGCGGCGGCTATCATGGCGGCGGCCGCGGCTACGGCGCGCTGTGGTGGTACCGCTACAACAGCCTCTGGCATGACCGGCCTGTCGCGCGGGCCGGCGGCTATGCGCCGCGCTACCAGGGCTGGTCCTGGACCGCCGATCGCCGTCCCATCGCCAGCTACCGCCCGAGCAGCGGCACCGGCCCGCTGCAGGGCTGGGACAGCGCGGCGCGCCGGGCGCTGCCGGCGCATACGCTGGTGGCCCGCGCCTCGGGCGGCGGACCGGGCGTGACGGTGCAGGCCGCCACCAGCATCAGCCGGGCCGGCTTCGGCTCCACCGGCCGTTCCTATTCGGCGGGGGGCTGAGCATGGCCCTTCCCTCCGCTGGCCCCGCCGCCGGCGCGCGCCGCCGCGCCAACCCAGAGGCGCCGGAGACGGCGCTGGACACCCCCCAGCGCCGGCTGCTGCTGGCGCTGCTGGGCGGCGCGCTGGGAATTGGCCTCGCCGCGCTGCAGCCGCCGCGCGATGCCGGCTACTGGCTGGCCGGCCTGGCGCTCGGCGCGCTGCTGATGGGGGGCGGCGCCTGGCTTGGCGGCCGGCCGCTGGGCGCGCGGCTGGACCATTGGCTGCTGCTGGGCGGGCGGGGCGCGCAGGCCCCGGCCGGTCTGCCTGGCACCGCGGCGCTGCCGCGCGAGACCCAGGCAGCGCTGGCCCGCGCCATGCTGCCCGGCTGGCGCGCCTGGCTGCGCCGCGCCCGGCTCGGCGCCCCGGCCCGCGCCAGGGCGGAATCGCTGCTGGCGGCGCTGGAGGCCGCGCCCGCCCCGCCGCCCGAGGCGCTGGCCCTGCCGCGCATCCTGGCGGCGCTGCGCCAGGGCGACCCGGCAGGCCCGGCTGCCGCCGAGGCGCTCATCGCGCTCTGCGCCGCGCCCGGCACGGCCGGGCCCGAGGCCGCCCTGGCCGCGGCGCTGGGCCGGCTGCGGGGCGGCGCGGCCGAGGAGGAGGAGGCATGAGCGGCACACCCTGGCGCATCCGCCTGGGCCTGCTGGGCGGCGCCCTGGCGCTGTTCCTGGCGGCGCTGACCCTGCTGCTGGCGCGCTGGAACCAGGCGGAGCTGGACCGCGCCTTCGTCGAGGCCGCCGCCGCCGCGCAGCAGCGCGAGGCATCGCCCGACCCGGCGGCGCGGCCGGTCTGGACCCCGGCGCCCGGCGCCTCGCCGGTCGGGCTCTCACCCGGCGGCGCGGCGTCGCCGGGGGGCGGCAAGGCGGGGCGCTCGGCATGGTGATGGCGGCGATCCTGGCCCTGGTGGGGCTGCTGCTGCTGGCCCGGGGCTGGCGCGCCTTGCGCGGCCTGCTGCGCGGCGACTGGGTGCGGGCGCCGCGCACCAGGCTGCTGGTGACGCCGCGCCCCGGCAGCAATGCCCCGGCCCTGACGCTGGAGCGCGACGGGGTGGCGCTGTTCGGCCCGGTGCCGCTGCGCTGGGGGGAGGCGCCGGGCAAGGCCGGGGCGGCCGCGGGCGATGCCGGGCCCGCCAGCGGCGTCTACCGCGTGGCTGCCGCCTGCCGCCTGGACGCGCCGGAGGAGGCGCTGGCGCGGCAATGCTTCGGCGCCTCGGTGCTGCTGCTGCAGCGGGAGGGGGATGGTGCGCCGCTGCTGCTGCACGCCCTGGCGCGCAGCCGGGGGGAGGCGCCGGGCGCGCTCGGCCTGGCGCCGGCGGCGCTGCTGGAGCTGCTCGGCGATCCGCGCGGGCTGCGGCTGGAGCTGCTGCGCCGCGACATACGCCGCGCCGGCTGGGGGCTGACGCGGCGCCGGCGCGGCCCCCCGCGCGGCCCCCCGCACGGCCCCCCGCACGGCAAGGCCGCGCAGGGTTAAGGGCGCGGTTCAGCCGCGCAGATGGCGCTCGATCTCGTCCAGCGCCTGGGCCTTGCCGATGCCGGTCAGGAAGGGCAGGCCCTTGACCACCGGCTTGCCCAGATCGGCCGGCACCGGCGTGGTGGAGACGACGAGGTCGGCATCGGCCACCAGGCTGGGCAGCTCGGTCGCCTTGCACTGGCGGATCTGCACCGGGATGCCGCGCTCCTGCATCGTCTCCTCGATGGCGGTCGCCACCACGGTGGAGGTGGCCACCGCGGTGCCGCAGGCCACCAGGATCGTCTTCGGTCTAGCCATGCACTCGGTCCTTGTTGAGCGCCCGCAGCAGCTGGCGGACGGTGGAAATGTCGGGCGCCGCCAGCAGCGCCTGCAGCAGCTCCGGCGCCTGGATCAGCCCGGCGACGGTCTGCAGTGCCTCGATCTGGGCGTGCTTGTCATTCAGCGCCAGGGCCAGGACGATCCGCACCGGAAGCTGTTCCTCCGGCTCCTCCATATTGCCGAAGGGCACCGGCTGGCGCAGCACCGCCAGCGCCACGGCCGGGCGCCGCACATGATGCGCGTCGGTGTGCGGCACGGCGACATTGATGGCGCCGAGCGGCAGGCCGGTCGGCATCACCGCCTCGCGCGCCAGCACCGCCTCGGCATAGCTTTCGGCGACCGCGCCCTGCGCCTGCAGCCGCGCCGCCAGCAGGGAAATGACCTCGGCCGCGCTGCCGGCCTGCCAATCGAGGCAGATGGCGCGGTCGTCGAGCAGGTCGGGCAGGTCGAGGGGCATGGCGGTCACTCCGCGGCGACGGGACGGGTGGGCAGGGGGGCGGGCTCCTCCGGCTCGGCGCCGGCGGCGCGCTCCCAGGCGACGGGGGCGGCGCGCAGGCCGAGGCCGAGCGCCGCGATCACCGCCGCCGCCAGCGCCAGGCCGAGCAGGCCGAGCGCCGTGACCGCCGAGATCAGCAGCCAGGGCACATAGAGGAAACCATCCACCACGCTGGTGATCAGGCTGGCCGCCGCCGGGATGGCGAAGCCGGCGGAGCGCGCGGCGCCGGTCATCAGCGGCGCCAGGCTGTTGCCGACATAGAAGCCGATGGCCAGCGTCACCGTGCCGATGACGATCATGCGCAGCACATTGCCGCCGACGATCGGCGCGCACATCGCCACCAGGAAGGGGATCACCGCCAGATCGGCGAAGAGGATGATGCGGTTGCCCGGCAGCACCAGCGACAGCAGGATGGCGATCGGCACCAGCACCAGCGAGCTGGCGATGGCCGCCGGATGGCCGATCAGGATCGCGGAATCGAGACCGACATGCAGCTCGCGGTCGCCGGCGCGCTTCTGCACGAAGTCGCGCGCGGCGTCCGAGATCGGGATCAGCCCCTCCATCAGGATCTTCACCATGCGCGGCAGGATCAGCATGACGGCGGCGAGGTTCATCGCCACCTTCAGCGATTTCGAGATGACCACGCCGGCATCGCCATCATTGTGGAAGGCGACGAGGCCGAGGATCAGGCCGAGCGCCGCGCCGAGCACCATCGGCTCGCCCAGCACGCCGAGCCGCTTCTGGATGCTGTCGGTGTCGAGATGCAGCCGGTTGAAGCCGGGGATGCGGTCCATCACCCAGTTCAGCGCGATGGCCAGCGGCACGATCTGCGCCGAGGCCAGATGCGGCACCGAGACACCGGGCACGCCGTAGAAGCGCTGCACGCCCTTGGCGGTCCAGTCGGCCAGGATCAGCGACAGCGCCGCCATCAGCGCCGCCGCGACCAGCCCATAGACCAGGCTGCCCGTCGCCGCCGTGACCAGCGAGCCGACGAAGGCGAAATGCCAGAAATTCCACACATCGACATTCAGCGTGCGGGTCATGCGGGTGAGCAGCATGGCGAGGTTCACCGCGATGCCGATCGGGATCACCCACAGCCCGACCGAGGAGCCGAAGGCGATGGCCGCCGCCGAGGGCCAGCCGACATCGACGATGTCGCGCTGCATGCCGGTGTTGCGCACGATGGCCTGGGCGACCTCGCCGAGGCTCGTCAGCATCAGCCCCAGCACCAGGTTGATGCCGATGAAGGCGACACCGATGGTCAGCCCGGCGCGGAAGGCGCGGCCGGCGCGCACGCCGAGCGCCAGCGCGATGCCGGCGATGATGAAAGGCAGCAGGACCGTCGGGCCCAGCGTGTCCACCACGCTTTTGAGCACGGTCAGGATCGAATCCATGGTTTCTCTCCCTCAGCCGCGCGGTGGATCCGCGCTGTTCTGTCGGTCGCCGGCGGGCCGGCGGATCAGTTGCCGGCGCAGCGCAGCTCCGCCCAGAGCCGTGCCACCTCCTGGCGGCGCTCCAGCTGCGGCATATGCCCGGTGCCGGCGAAAATGTGGAGGGCCACGCAGCCCGGCAGCCCCATTGCCTGCCGCCAGGGCAGGATGCGGTCCTCCTGCCCCAGCACCAGCTTGACCGGCATGCGCAGCGTGCCGAACAGGGCGCGGGTGTCAATGGCCTGCATGCCATCCGGCAGCAGCGTGGCCGCCAGCCGGCGCTGCGCCTCCAGCATCGCCGGATTCTCCTGCCGCTGGCGCAGCGTGGCGGCGGCAAGGCCGCCGGGCAGCAGCGAAGCATCGGCCACCAGCAGGTTCAGCCAGGGCTGCAGGCTGGCCGTGCTGCTGGCGCGCAGGAAGCCCGGCACGAAATCGGCATGCATGGCCGGGCCGAGCCCGGCGGGGGCCAGCAGCAGCAGCGAGCGCACGGCCACGCTGCCGCGCGCCGCCAGCACGGTGGCCACCGCGCCGCCCAGCGAATGCCCGACCAGATGCACCGCGTCGAGGCCGAGGGATTGCAGCGTCGCCTCCACCGCATCCGCCAGATCCTCGAGCCCGGCGCCGCCGGCGAGCGGCGAGCGGCCATGGCCGGGCAGGTCGATGGCCAGCACCGGCCCGGTCTCGCCGCCCGCCGCCAGCAGCGGGCGCCAGGAGGCGAGCTCGGCGCCGAAGCCGTGGATCAGCAGGCTCGGCACGCCCTGGCCACGGCGCAGCCAGACATGGTGCAGCACCGTGCCGGGGGCGGCGGGCGGCGGCGGCGCGGCGAGCGGGGCGGGCGCGGCCTCGGCCGCCTCCTGCACATCCTGCGCCTGGATGCGGCCACGCGGCCCGCTGCCGGATACTTCTTCCAGTTGGAGCCCGAGGGTTTCCGCCAGGCGGCGGGCCTGCGGCGTGGCGCGCGGGCGCGCCTCCGCGGCCGGCGCGGCATCGGCGAAAGCCGGTTCGCGTGGGGCCGTTTCGCTCACGGCATCCACCGGCACCGCCGCATTCGGCACCACGGCATCCGGGGCGGCCGCAGGCGCAGCCTCGGCCGGGCGCGGCGGCGCCTCGCCCGCGGCGGTGATCCAGCCCAGCACGCTGCCCACCGGCATGTCGATGCCGGTGCGCGCATCGGCGATGTGCAGCACGCCGGATTCCGGCGCCTCGATCTCCATCGCGGCCTTGTCGGTCTCGATCTCGAACAGCGCCTGGCCCTTCTCCACCGCCGCGCCATCCTCGGCGTGCCAGAGCGCGACACGGCCGGTCGCCATGTCCATGTCGACGCGCGGCAGGATGATCTCGCTCGCCATGCTCAGACCTCCCGGCGGGCCAGGCGCCGCGCGGCGTCGAGAATGCCGGGCACCTGCGGCACCGCCGCCTTTTCCAGCTCGGGATTGTAGGGCAGCGGCGCCTCGGCGCCACCCAGCCGCAGGATCGGCGCGTCGAGATAGTCGAAGGCCTCGCTCTCGGCGATGGCGGCGCTGATCTCGGCGCCGATGCCGAGGCTGCGCACCCCCTCATGCACGCAGAGCAGCCGCCCCGTGCGCTTGACGCTGTCGACCAGCGTCGGCGTGTCCATCGGCCGCAGCGAGCGCAGATCGATCACCTCCGCCTCGATGCCCTCCGCCTCCAGGCTCGCCGCCGCCTCCAGCGCGCGATGCACCATGATCGAGGTGGCGACGATGGTGACGTCGCGCCCCGGGCGGCGGATGGCGGCGCGGCCGATGGGGACGGTGTAGTGCCCCTCCGGCACCGGGCCCTTCATCTTGTAGAGCAGCTTGTGCTCGAAGATCATCACCGGGTCCGGATCCTCGACGGCGGCCAGCAGCATGCCCTTGGCGTCGTAGGGGGTGGAGGGCTGCAGCACCTTCAGCCCCGGCACATGGGCGAGCCACGCCTCCAGGCTCTGGCTGTGCTGCGCCGCGGCGCCGGTGCCGGAGCCGGCGGGAAAGCGCATCACCAGCGGCACCGAGACGGCGCCGCCCAGCATGTAGCGCAGCTTCGCCGCCTGGTTGACGATCTGCTCCATGGCCAGCGTGGCGAAGTCGGAGAACTGGAACTCGAAGATCGGCTTGAGGCCGGTCAGCGCCGCGCCCACCGCGACGCCGGCGCCGCCCAGCTCGCTGATCGGCGTGTCCATCACGCGATCCTCGCCGAAGCGGTGCACCAGGTCGCCGGTCACCTGGAAGGCGCCGCCATAGACGCCGATATCCTCGCCCATCAGCAGCACGGCGGGGTCGCTCTCCAGCGCGATGGCCATCGCCTCCTGGATCGCCTGGGCATAGCTCAGCTCGCGCGGCGCATCCTCGGCCGCGGCCTCGGTCACGGGGTTCATCAGGGCGCTCACCGCAGGGCCTCCGGCCGGATCTCGCGCGCATAGACGTCGCGCGTCAGCGCCGCCACATCGGGGGCGGGGCTGTCCTTGGCGTAGTCGATGGCGGCGGCGATCTCCGCCTCCACCTCGGCGCGCAGCGCCACGATCTCCTCCAGGCGCAGGATGCCGAGGCCCGTCAGCTCCTCCTCGAACAGCCGGATCGGGTCGCGCCGCTGCCAGGATTCGATTTCTTCCTTGGTGCGGTAGCGGTTGCGGTCGCTGCGCGAATGGCCGCGGATGCGGTAGGTCTTGCTTTCGATCAGCGTCGGCCCCTCGCCGCGCCGGGCGCGCTCCACGGCGGCGAAGGCGGCCTCGGCCACATCGGCGAAGCGGTTGCCATCGACGATGACGCCCGGCATGCCATAGGCGGCGGCGCGGTCGGCGACATTCGGCACCGCGGTCGCCCGCGCCATCGAGGTCGACATGCCGTAGCCATTGTTCTCGCAGACGAAGACCACCGGCAGGCGCCAGAGCGAGGCCATGTTCAGCGCCTCGTGGAAGGCGCCCTCATTGTTGGCGCCATCGCCGAAGAAGGAGATGGCGACGGCGCCGGTGCCCCGCCGCTTGGCGGAGAGCGCGGCGCCCACCGCGATCGGGATGCCGCCGCCGACGATGCCATTGGCGCCGAGATTGCCGCGCGCCGGATCGGCGATGTGCATCGAGCCGCCACGGCCGCGGCAATAGCCCGTCTCCTTGCCGAAGAACTCGGCGAACATGCGCTTCACCTCGGCGCCCTTGCCGATGCAATGGCCATGGCCGCGATGGGTGGAAGTGATGTAGTCGCGCTCCTCGAGCGCGCTGCAGATGCCGATGGCCGAGGCTTCCTGGCCGATCGACAGATGCATGGTGCCGTGGATCAGCCCGCGCATATAGGCTTCCTCGGCGCCTTCCTCGAAGCGGCGCACCAGCAGCATGCGGCGCAGCGCCTCGCGCAGCGCATCGGGGCCGAGCCGGTCATAGACCGCCGGGCGGTTCGGCCGCGCGGGCTGGTCCGGCGGCGGGTTGGCGTGCAGGGGCTGGGACATGGTCACGTCTCCCGGGCAGGGTGCCGCGCGGCCGTCACGCGGCCAGGAAGCGCGCGTCGGACTGGTCGAGGCGCCGCCGGATCTGGGTGATGAGAAGGCTCTCGTCGGGGGCGCAATTGTCGTAGCCCAGGCGCTCCCCGGCGCGGATCGGCTTCAGCACGCGCGCGCCCTCGGCCAGGCCCAGCGGCATGGCGTTGCTCTCGCGCGCCTCCTGCCAGGTCATGGCGAAGCCGCGATAATCATATTCGCCGATCTTGCCGAGCACATCGCCCGGCTTCAGGTCGCGCTTGGCCACGGCCGCGCATTCGGCGACGGGATGCGGCAGCGGCTGCATGTCGGCCTGCCGGTGCAGCACGGCGCGGATCGCCGAGAGCGGCACCTCGAGGCTGGTCAGGTGGTAGGGGCGGAACAGGGTGAAGCAGGGGCCGGGCCCGACCTTCAGGTCCACCAGCCGCTCCAGCACCCGCGGATGGCGCGGCTTGACGACGCAGAACACGCCGGGTGCCACACCCTTGCCGATGGAATAGTCGACGATGCCGGGCTTGCTGAGGAGGCCGCCATCCTCGCGGGTGCAGAGCACCTGGGCCAGCTCGTCGCGCGTCGCGGCGGGGCCGTGCATGCCGGGCACGTCGGGCACCAGCCCGGTGGCATTGGCGATCGCCACCATCTCGATCATCGTCTTGGAGCCGTCGACGAACTCCACCAGCATGCGCGTCGCCATGTTGCGGGCGCGCGCCTCCTCCTCATACTGGTCGGGCGTGGCGTCGAATTTCAGCGGGTTGTTCTTGCCCTTGCCGGCGGCGACGATGTCGAGCCCGATGGATTGCGCGAAGCTGATCAGCTCCAGCGTCGCCGCCGGCTCGTCCCCGGCGGCGCCGGTGTAGACCACGCCGGCGCGCCGCGCCTCCTCCTGCAGGAAGCGGCCGATGGTGATGTCGGCCTCGACATTCAGCATCACCACATGCTTGCCGTGGCGCATCGCCTCCAGCGCGATCATGGTGCCGACATTGGGGTTGCCGGTGGCATCGATGATGACGTCGATGCCGCCCGCGGCGCAGAGCGCCTTGTGGTCGCCGGTGATGGCGACCTTGTTCGATTGCAGCGCCGATTCCACCGCCTGCGCCGACTGCGCCTCGACGATGTCGCCGCGCGCGCGGCCCGAGAGCAGCAGCGCGTCGACCGCCTGTTCGGCGCGGATCTCGCAGATGGCGCCGAGGCGCAGCCCCGGCATCAGCGCGGCCTGCACCACGATGTCGGTGCCCATCTGGCCGGTGCCGGCGAGGCCGAAGGTGACCGGGCGGCCTTCCCGGGCGCGGCTGGCCAGCATGGCGGCGAAGCCGATCGGATTGACGGCGTTCATGGCGATCTCCCTGACGGCAGCCCTCCGCCGGGCGGTCCCGGGCTGCACTTGCCGCCGAGAGTATGAACTTTTGCGCTCTGGTCAATCCAAATGTTCTATTCGGCGCGGGGCCTCCGGCGCGTTCTCGCCCCCCAGCACCGCCTCGCCGCCGCGGCGCAGGCGGAAGGCGCGCTGCATGGCCGGCCGTGCCCGCGCCAAATCGGGAAAGCCCCAGCTCGGCGCCTGGCCCAGGAACAGGTCGAAAAAGCCCACCGCCGAGGCCGGGTCGCTGCGGGCATTCTCGCGGAAGGACCACCAATGGCGCAGCTCGCGCGCCGCCGGCGCCAGATGCAGCGGCGCCGCCCCCTCCTGCTCCAGCACCGCCTGCAGCGCGGTCAGGCAGAAGCCGGTGCACAGGAACCCCTCCGGCCAGAAGGTGATGATCTCGGCCAGCGCCGGGTCGGTCTCCGGCGGCGGGGCGGGGGGCGTTTCCAGCCGCAGCGGCATCAGCGCCACCAGCCGGGCCAGCAGCAGCCCGCCGGCGAAGACCGAGAAGTCGCGCCGGTCCAGCCCCGCCGCGCCGCGCTGGCGCTGCAGCGCCGTCGCCCAGTCGAGGAAGGCGCGGGTCAGCCGCGCCGGGTCGATCACCACGCGGCAGCCGGCCCGGCGCGACAGCGCCTCGATCTCCAGCCGGAACTGCGCGTCGAAGAAGCGCAGCTGGCGCAGCCGGTGCGCCAGATCCGGGGTGCGGGCCAGCTCGGCCGCCAGGGCCTGGTCCAACATGGCGTCCTCTCCTCTTCGTGCCTTGCCGGGCGGCGGCGGGATTTGCCCTGCTGCCCAGGCTTGGTTGCGGCAGGGGCTTGGCCGCAGCTTACGCCGCCACGGCCGCGCGGCCAGGGGCCTGTGATCCCCGCGCCAGGGCCAGTGTCGCCGCCTGTCACCGGGCTGCAAGAACAGATTGACACTCTCGTGGACAATTGTTCTATCCTTCGCCCAACCGGCCGCGCCCGAAGCGGCCCGAGCAAGCGGCGCCAAGGCCGCGGGGAGGAAGGCGTGGATCTCTCGCAAATGTCCTATTGGCAGCTGGGGCTGGTGCTGCTCGGCCTGCTCTGGGCGCTGCAGGCGCTCGGCACCTGGCGGCAGATGCGGCATTACCGGCAGGTGATGCAGGCGGTGCTGCGCGAGGAGCCGGATGGCTATCTCGGCACCGGCGCGGCGCGCGGCGTGCTGGCCAAGGGGGTGATCGTGCTGCTGGTGGCCGGGCCCGATCTGGTCGCGCGGCGCGTGCTGCTGATGGAGGGCCGCTCCGTGCTCGCCGGCTTCCGCCGCGCGCCGGAGCTCGAAGGCCTGTCGCTCGACGCGCTGGAGGCGAAGGACTTCCCGGCCGGCCAGCAGGGCCGCGCCGCCGCGCTGCGCGGCGCCATCGCGCAGATCCGCAAGACCGCGGCCGAACCCGCCGCCGCGCCGCCATCCCTGCTGGCCAGCCCGGCCTGACGCAGCCCCGTTCGAGGGCGGACGCGCCGGGACAGGCGCGCCGTCCGGGAGGAAAGCCATGGTGATCTCACAGACCCTGATGCTGCACGGCGCGGAGCTGGCGCAGCAGGCCGTGCTGCAGGGCGGCCTGGCGCTGGAGGCGGCGCAGCACGCGCTGCACCACGCGCCGCCCGATGCCGCCGTCCATTCCGCGCCTCTCGTGCAGCTGGTGCAGGACGGGCAGGGCGGCATCTCCGCCTCCGACTATGCGCGCCGCGTGCAGGAGGCCTCGCGCAGCCAGGAACAGCAGCTCGGCTGGCTGACCAGCCTGGGCAAGCATTTCATCGGCGTGTTCCAGAAAGGCGGCGAGGTCTTCATGGGCTTCGTCACCGGCATCATCCCGACGCTGGTGGTGCTGATGACCGCCTTCTACGCCGTCACCGAGCTGGTCGGCGAACGCCGCGTGCACGGCATCGCCCAGGCCGCCGGCCGCTATGCGCTGACGCGCTACACGCTGCTGCCGCTGCTCTCGGTGTTCTTCCTGACCAACCCGATGGCCTACACCTTCGGCACCTTCCTGGAGGAGCGGCACAAGCCCGCCTTCTACGACAGCGCCGTCTCCTTCGTGCATCCGGTGCTGGGCCTGTTCCCGCACGCCAATGCGGGCGAGTATTTCGTCTGGGGCGGCGTGCTGGTCGCGCTGATGGAGCTGGAGCGCGCCGGCAAGGTGCCGCCGGGCTACCATGTCACCATCGCCATCTACTATTTCGCCGTGGGGCTGGTGGTGATCCTGCTCAAGGGCATCGTCACCGAATGGATCACCCGCATCCTGGCGCGCCGCCAGGGCGTGACGCTGTAAGCGGAGGCCGGAGATGGACAGCCATTCCACCGCCCGCTACCGCGCCGTCCGGGTCGAGCGCGGCGCGCATGGCTGGGGCGGGCCGCTGGTCATCGCCCCCGATGCGCGGCGCGACAAGATCGTCGCCGTCACCGGCGGCGGCATCCCGCCCTTGGCGCAGCGCCTGGCGGAGCTGACCGGCGGCATCGCCGTCGACGGCTTCCGCAGCCCGCCGCCGGAGGGCGAGATCTGCGCCGTGGTCATCGATTGCGGCGGCACGGCGCGCTGCGGCGTCTATCCGCGCAAGCGCATCCCGACGATCAACCTGACGCCGGTCGGCCAGTCCGGCCCGCTGGCGCAGTTCATCACCGAGGACATCTACGTCTCCGATGTGCGCGAGGCCAATCTGCACCCGCTGCAGCCGGGCGAGGGCGCCGCACCCGCGGCGGCGGCCGCGAGCATCGTGCCGGAGGCGCCGCCCGCCATGGCCGCGGCGCCGCAGCCCGCCGACAGCTCGGCGCTGGTGCGGCTGATCACCGGTGTCGGCCGCGTCATGGGCCAGGCGGTGAATGTCTTCTTCAATGCCGGGCGGCGCACCATCGACCAGGTGATCCGCAACGTGCTGCCCTTCATGGCCTTCGTGACCATGCTGATCGGGCTGATCCTCTACACCGGCATCGGCGATGCGCTGGCGGCGCCGATGGGGCCGCTGGCCAACAACATCCTCGGCCTGCTGATCCTCTCCGCCATTTGCGGCCTGCCCTTCCTCTCGCCGGTGCTGGGCCCGGGCGCGGTGATCGCGCAGGTGATCGGCGTCGCCATCATCGGCCCGCAGATCGCCAATGGCACCATCGCCCCCGCCATGGCCCTGCCGGCGCTGTTCGCCTACAACACCCAGGTCGGCTGCGACTTCGTCCCCGTCGGCCTCGCGCTCGGCGAGGCCAAGCCCAGGACCATCGAGATCGGTGTGCCCGCCGTGCTGATCAGCCGGCAGATCATGGGCCCCGTCTCCGTGCTGATCGCCTGGCTCGCCAGCCTGACCCTCTGACCGAGGATATCGTCATGACCGTGCATCTGCGCAGCACCATCACGGAGATCGGCCCGGAAGCGGCTGATCTCATCGCCGGCGGCGTGCTGATCCTGTTCGCCGAGGGCGCGCCGCCGGAGCTCGCCGAGGTCTCCGTGCTGCACCGGACCGAGAGCCTGGACGCGGCGCTGGCGCCGCGCCCCGGCGCGCGGCTGGCGATCGGCGAGGTCGAGGCGGTGCTGACCGGCATCGGCCCCAGCGCCTGGGCCAAGCTGCACGAGCTCGGCCATGTGGTGATGAACTTCAACGGCGCCGCCGAGCCGGAACGGCCGGGCGAGCTCTGCGTCGCGCCGGTCGATCTGGCGGTGCTGACGGCGGCGCTGCGCCCCGGCGCGCAGATCGTCATCGCGCCGTGACGGGCCTGGCCATGGCGGCGCTGGAGCGGCATGTCGTCGTCGCGGTGCGCGACGGGCTGCATGCCCGCCCCGCCACGCAATTCGTGCAGCTGGCCAAGCGCTTCAGCGCGGCGCTGGAGGTGGAGCGCGGCGGCCAGCGCGCCAATGCGCGCAGTGCGGTGAAGCTGATGCTGCTCGGCATCAAGGAGCAGGACGAGATCGTGCTGCGCGCCGAGGGCGATGACGCGGCCGAGGCGCTGGATCAGCTGGCCGCCTTCATCGCCACCCCCGAGGCCGGGCAGGAGGCGCCGCCGCGCGCCGGCGCGCCCGCCGCCGCCCTGCCCGCCCAGGGCGCTGCCGGCCCCGGCGCCTGGCAGGGCATCGGCGCCAGCGAGGGCGTGGCGATCGGCCCCGCCTTCGCCTATTTCCCCGCCCCGCTGCCCGAGGCGCCGCGCCTGCTGGCGGCGGGCGAGATCGCCGGCGAGATCGCCCGACACCGCGCGGCGGTGGAGGCGGTGCTGCAGGAGCTGGCGCTGCGCCGCGCCGCCGCGAGGCCGGGCTCGGAGGCCGCGGAGATCCTTGGCGCGCTGGTCGAGCTGGCGCGCGATGCCGAGCTGCGCGACGAGATGGAGGGCCGCATCCGACGCGGCCTCGACGCCGTCGCCGCCACGCTGGGCGCGGGCCGGGAGCTGGCCGAGGGTTTCGCCACGCTGGACGACCCCTATCTGCGCGCGCGCGCCGAGGATCTGCGCAGCGTGGCGCGGCAGATCGCGCTCACCCTGCTGGGCCAGAGCGACGCCCCGCTGGAGGAGGTGCCCGAGGGCGCCATCCTGCTGGCCGAGGAGCTGGCGGCCTGGGATCTGGCGCGGGTGCCGCCCGGGCGGCTGGCCGGCATCGTCTGCCGCCAGGGCGGCGCCACCTCGCATCTGGCGATCATGGCCCGCGCCCAGGGCATCCCCGCCGTGCTGGCCTGCCCGGCCGCGCCCGAGGCGCTGCAGGCGGCCCGCCGCGTCGCGCTGGATGGCGGCGGCGGGCTGGTGCAGCTCGACCCCGACGCGGCGAGCGAGGCCGCGCTGGCGCGCCGCCTGGCCGAGGAGCGCGCGGCGCGCGAGGCCCTGCAGCGCTGGCGCGACGCGCCCAGCGTGACGCGCGACGGGCGCGCCATCGAGATCGCCGCCAATCTCGGCGCCCTGGCCGAGATCGAGGCGGCGCAAGCCGCCGGCGCCCAGGGTGTCGGGCTGTTCCGCAGCGAATTCCTGTTCATGGCCCGCCGCACCCCGCCGGGCGAGCAGGAGCAGTTCGAGGTCTATGACGCGCTGGCCCGCGCCTTCGCGCCGCATCCGGTGGTGGTGCGCACCCTCGACATTGGCGGCGACAAGCCGGTCGCCGGCATCGACATCCCGCACGAGGAAAATCCCTTCCTCGGCTGGCGCGGATTGCGGCTCTGCCTGGAGCGGCCGGACATCTTCCGCCCGCAGCTGCGCGCCCTGCTGCGCGCCGCCGTCAGCGGCAATCTGCGCGTCATGCTGCCCATGGTGGTGGAGCCCGAGGAGGTGCGGCAGACCCGCGCCCTGATCGCGCAATGCCGCGCCGAGCTGGCGGCGGAGGGCGTGCCGCATGGCGATTTCGCCCTCGGCATCATGGTGGAGACACCGGCCGCCGCGCTGCTGGCCGAGGAGCTGGCGCGCGAGGTCGCCTTCTTTTCAGTTGGCACCAACGATCTGACGCAATACGTCATGGCGGCGGACCGGATGAATCCGCGCGTGGCGCGGCTGAACCGCCCCGATCACCCGGCGGTGCTGCGCGCCATCGGCGCGGTGTGCCGCGCAGCGCGGGAAGCGGGCATTCCGGTCGCCGTCTGCGGCGAGGCGGCGGCGCGGCCGGAGCTGATCCCGGTGCTGGTCGAGCTCGGCGTCACCGAGCTGAGCATGAGCCCCGCCTCGATCCTGCGCGCGCGGCAATGCGTGGCGGGGCTGGGCGGGGTGTAGCGCGGCCCCTCAGGGCAGGAAGGGCAGCACCGCGGCGTATTCGGCGGCGAGCGCCGCGCCTTCCTCCGCATGCAGCGCGGCGCGGGCTTCCGGCAGCCGCGCCGCCACCACCAGCAGCGCGCTGTCGATCGCCGCCCCCGCCGGCACGCCGCGCTCGACCAGCGCGCCGGCCAGGCCCGCGGCCAGCATGGTGGCCTCCTCCGGCGCGCGGCGCAGCGCCGCCAGCGGGTCCTCCGGCGTCTCCGGCAGGTCGAAATCGCGCAGCGGGGCGGCGCCGGCCAGGGCGCGCGCGGCGGCGGCCCAGAAGGCCGGCAGCCGCTCCGCCTCCGGCAGGCCGGCCGCCGGCAGCTCCTCCTGCCGCAGCAGCGCGGCGGCGCGCGCCATGCGCTCGGCCGAGACGAAGGCATTGTCGATGCCGAGCTGGGCCAGCACGGCGTGCAGCAGCCGCTCCAGCAGCGGTGCGACGCGCGCCGCCCAGGCCTCGTCGCGCGGCAGCAGGGAGAGGCCGGCCAGCAGCCGCGGCGACAGGCTGGCGGCGTCGCGCCGGCGCGGCTGCAGCAGCGGGCCGATCGGGCTGTGCCCGGCGGCCTCCTGCAGCCGGTCCAGCAGCCGGGCCGCGCCCGGCAGGGCGGCGGCCTGGCGGCCGAGCTGGCCGGTGCCGTGCCGCACCAGGAAGCGCATGCCGCGCAGCCCGTCGCGCATGCGCCGGGCGATCGGGGGGGCGGGAGGGGACATGGCTTCCTCCGGGTTCAGCGCTGGGCGGCCTGCCGGCGGGGCGGGCGTTCCGCCCCGGCGGCGGGCTGCGCCAGCAGGGTGTTGGCGGTGACCTCGTCGGTGATCAGCACGGTCGGGCGCAGCAGGGTCAGCGCGCCCTGCAGCGCCTCGATCTTGTCCGGCCCGCCCGAGGTCAGGATGCGCTGCGGCGTGCGGCACAGCGCCTCGATCGGCGCGCTCATCACCCGCTGGTTCAGCGGATGGTCCACCAGCCGCCCGCCGATGTCGTAGAAATTGTACAGCAGATTGCCCACCGCGCCGCGCGCCAGCAGCGATTGCCGGTCGGCATCGGAGAAATGCCCGAACAGGGACGAATTCGCCTCCGTGCCCATGCCGCCGACGCTGACCAGCACGGCATCGAGCTGGTCGGCCATGTGGAAGGCGGGGCCGATGCCGCAGCGCTCGATCAGCGCGCGCTTGGTCTCGACGCTGTCGACCAAAGCGGGTGCGGCGATCAGGTAGCAGCTGGCATTGAACAGGCGGGAGAACTGCCAGGCGAATTCCGCCGGGTTGTACTGGCGCACGGCCGAGATGCCGCCGAGCAGCGAGACGATGGAGAGATCCGGCAGCGGCCGGTCGTCGATGGCGTTCAGCGAATGCAGCAGCGTGCGGCCCCAGCCGACGCCGATCTTCATGCCGGGCGTCATGAAGCCCGAGAGGTATTCGCCCGTCGCGGCGCCGATCACCGGCAGCGGATCGGCCTCGGCCGAGGCCAGCGGCGCCACCACCGCCTCGCGCAGGCCGAAGCGTTCCTCCAGCGCGATCTCGGCGCGGCGCAGCTCGGCGATGTCGCGGCTGAGGCTGATCTTCACCTCGCCCAGCTCGCGCGCATCGGCCAGCATGCGCACCACGGTGACACGGCCGATGCCCAGCGCCTCGGCGATCGCGGTCTGCGTCATGTCCTCGACATAGTACATCCAGGCCGCGCGCAGCCGCAGCCGCGCGGAACGGCGGCCATTCAGCGCGGCCTGCGGGGTGGCTTGTCGGGAGGAAGTCTTGCTGCTCACCACGCGGCTCCGGCCATGGCCGGGGGCGTGCCGCGATGGGGCGGCTGCCCCCTGGGAGGGTCAGGTTATACGACCTGTCGGAAGCCAGGCAAGCAGGGCCGGGGCAGGTGCCGGCCGGGCCTCAGGCGGGCAGCCGGGCGGAGCGGCCCTCGACCAGCCTGCCGCGCAGCAGGATGCGCTCCTGCGGCAGATCGGCGCCGCCGATGCGCGCCAGCAGCAGATCGAGGCCGCGCGCCACCATCGCCTCCAGCGGCTGCACCACCGTGGTCAGCCGGTAGGGCGGGCGCAGCGCCGGGCCGATGCCGTCGGCGCCGACGATGGAGACATCGCCGGGCACCGACAGCCCGGCCTCGCGCAGCGCGTCCATGGCGCCCATGGCCAGGATGTCGGCGACGCCGAACACCGCATCCGGCCGCTCCGCCGGCGGCAGGGCCGCGATGCGGCGCCCGGCGGCATAGCCGGCGGCGTGGCTGCCGCCGCCCGGCAGCATCGGCGGCGCCGGCAGCCCGGCGCGGCGGATCGTGGCGGCGAAGCTCTCGGCCCGCTCGGCGCTGGTGGAGCTGCCGGGATTGCCCAGGATGATGGCCGGGCGGCGATGCCCGGCCTGCAGCAGCAGCGTGGCCAGGGTCTCGCCGGTCGCGCGGTTGTCGCAGGAGACGGCGCTGCCATGCTCGCGCGCCACGCGGTTGACCATCACCAGCGGCACGCCATTGGCGGCGCAGATGGCGGCGGCGCGGGAGGACAGCTCGGCCGAGGTGATCAGGCAGCCATCGACGCGGTACTGCAGCAGCGCCTCGGCCGTCGCATCCTCGATCGGGCCGGGGCCGGCATGCAGCAGCAGCAGGCGCAGGCCGCGCGCCGCCGCCTGCGCCACGGCCTGCTGCATCAGCTCGGCATAGAAGGGGTTCTCGACCGGGCCCAGCACCAGCCCGATCAGCCCGGAGCGGCCGAGCACCAGGGTGCGCGCCAGGATGTTCGGGGTGTAGCCGGCCTCGGCGGCCAGGGCGGCGATGCGCGCCCGCATCTCCGGCGAGATGCGCGGATCGTCCTTCAGCGCCCGGGAGACGGTGGAGGCGGCGACGCCGGCGCGCTGCGCCAGGGCGTGAAGGGTGACCCGCCCCGCGGCGCGGCCGGGCGGGGCAGGGGGCAGCTCGTCCATGCGCGGCGGATAGCATGGCAAGGGTTGGGTGCGCAAACGATGCTGCACATGCACAGCAGGCGGAATCGGCTTTACCCGCGGCAATTCTATGCTAGCGTTTGCGCAACACCACAAGGCCGGCGCGACCGGCCAGCAAGGGAGGGGTTCATGGCTGAGCGCCGCGCGCGGCGATGAGCGGCCGCGCCATCACGCAGAAGATCCTGGCCGCCCATGCGGTGGAGGGGGAGGCCGTGCCCGGCGCCATCCTCACCGTGCGGCCCGACATCGTGCTGCTGAACGATGTCTCCGGCCCGCTCGCCTTCGAGCAATTCGCGGCGATGGGCGCCACCCGGGTGTTCGACCCGTCGCGCATCGTGCTGGTGGCCGATCATTTCGCCCCGGCCCCCGATGTCACCGCCGCCGGCGCCATCGCCATGACGCGCGATTTCGCGCGCGAGCAGGACATCGCGCATTTCTACGAGCCCGGGCGCGGCGGCATCGAGCACACGCTGCTGGCCGAGCTGGGGCTGATCGGCCATGGTGGCATCGTCTTCGGCGCCGACAGCCACACCTGCACGGCCGGCGCCTTCAACGCGCTCGGCATCGGCTTCGGCTCCACCGACCTGGCCGGCGCGCTGGCGCTGGGGCAGCTCTGGATGCGGGTCCCCGACAGCATCCGCGTCGAGCTGACCGGCACGCCCGGCCGCTATGTCACCGGCAAGGACGTGATCCTGGAGCTGATCCGCCGCATCGGCTCGGATGGCGCCGCCGATGCCTCGCTGGAATTCGGCGGGCCCGGCCTGGCGGCGCTGTCGGTCGATGCGCGCATGGCCGTGGCCAATATGGCGGTCGAGGCCGGCGCCGATATGTGCGTCTTCGAGGGCGATGCGCGCTCGGCCGAGGACATGGCGGCGCGCGGCATGGCGCCGGTGCCGGCGGTCGCGCCGGATGCCGATGCCGTCTATCGCCAGCGCATCGCCATCGACCTCTCGGCGCTGCGGCCGATGGTGGCGCGGCCGCCCTCGCCCGCCGGCGGCGTCGCGGTGGAGGCGCTGCGCGGCCAGCGCGTCGACCAGGTCTATGTCGGCAATTGCTCCAACGGCACGCTGACCGATCTGCGCCAGGTGGCCGAGATCCTGCGCGGCCGCCAGGTGGCGCCGGGGGTGCGCATGGTGGTGGTGCCGGCGACGCAGAAGATCTGGCGCGCCGCCCTGGCCGAGGGGCTGCTGGAGACCATCGCCGCCGCGGGTGCTGCGATCTCGACCCCCACCTGCGGCGCCTGTTTCGGCGGGCATATGGGCATCCTGGCCGCCGGCGAGACGGCGATCGCCACCACCAACCGCAATTATCGCGGCCGCATGGGGCATCCGGACAGCCAGGTCTTCCTGGCCAATGCCTGGGTCGCCGCGGCCTCGGCCATCGCCGGGGAGATCTGCGCGCCCGAGGATGTGCGGGCGCCGGAGGTGGCGGCATGAGCGCAAAGCTGTCCGGCCGCGTCCACCGCCTGGGCGACGAGGTGAACACCGATGTCATCCTGCCCGGCCGCTACCTGGCGCTGCGCAAGCCGGAGGAGCTGGGCAAGCACTGCCTGGAGGGGCTCGACCCCGGCTTCGCCGCCCGCATCCGCCCCGGCGACATCCTGGCGGTGGGGCGGAATTTCGGCTGCGGCTCCTCGCGCGAGCATGCGGTGATCGCGCTGAAGGCGGCCGGTGTCGGCGCCATCGTCGCGGTCAGCGCGGCGCGCATCTTCTTCCGCAACGCGGTCAATCTCGGCCTGCCGGTGCTGCTCTGCGCCGAGGCCGCGGCGGCGCTGCGCGAGGGGGAGGCGGCGTCCATCGACCTCGACGCGCTGGCGGTCACGCAGGGCGGGCAGTCCTGGCAGGCGGCGCCGCTCGGGGCCGAGGTGCGCGCCATCCTGGCCGCCGGCGGGCTGGTGCCGCGCGTGCGCCAGGCCCTGGCCGACGCCGCCGCCTAGACCCACTCCCCTTCTGGTCACCCAGCGTCCCACCTCCCCACGTTCCGAACCCAACGGGAAGAAAAATGGCAGACAAGCGTTTGAAGGCCGCGCTGGCGGCGAAGCAGTTCGTCGTCGCGCCGGGCATCCACGACATGATCTCTGCCCGCATCGCCGACCGCATGGGGTTCCAGGCGCTCTACGCCACGGGCTATGGCACGGTGGCCTCGCATCTCGGCGTGCCGGATGCCGGCATCGCGACCTATAGCGACATGGTCTCGCGCATGGGGCGCTTCGCGCGCATGTCGAGCACGCCGGTGATCGCCGATGCCGACACCGGCTATGGCGGGCTGCTCAATGTCCGCCACACGGTGATGGGCTATGAGGAGGCCGGCATCACCGCGATCCAGCTCGAGGACCAGGAAGTGCCGAAGAAATGCGGCCACACCCCGGGCCGCCGCGTCATCCCGGCCGAGGAGATGGCGCTGAAGATCGAGGTCGCGGTGGAGGCGCGCAAGAGCGAGGATTTCCTGATCATCGCCCGCACCGATGCGCGCACCGGCCTCGGCCTGGAGGAGGCGATCCGCCGCGGCAAGCTGTACCGCCGCGCCGGCGCCGACATCGTCTTCATCGAGAGCCCGGAGACCGAGGACGAGATGAAGCGCATCGGCCAGGAGATCGACGCGCCGCTGCTGGCCAACAATGTCGATGGCGGCGGCCGCACGCCGATCCTCTCCGCCGAGACGCTGGCTGCCATCGGCTATGACATCGCCATCTATCCGGCGCTGGGTTTCCTCACCGTGGCGGCGGCGCTGGAGCGCTCCTACGCGCATCTGCGCGAGCATGGCGTGACGCATGGGCTGGGCGCGGAGGTCATCTACGATTTCGCGCGCATGAACGAGCTGATGGGCTTCCCGGAGGTGTGGGAGTTCGACCGCCGCTGGGCCCGGCCGGAGACGCGCGCCGCCGAATGAGCCGCCGGCGCGGCCGGTGGCAGGGCGCCGGCCGCGCCTCGCCTGCCCCTGATCGAGCGAGGAACGTCCAATGACAACAACAAAGAACCTGAATCCGCCGCTTCCCGGCCGCCGCGGCCTGCTTGGCGCCGCGGCGGGGCTGGCGCTGGCGCCGCTGCTGGGCGGGCTGTCGCGCCCGGCGCTGGGCAACAGCGCCGCCGCCGCCTGGCCGGACCGGCCGGTGCGCATGGTGGTGCCCTTCGGCGCCGGCGGCGCGGTGGACACGCTGGCGCGCAGCTTCGGCGCGCGCTTTCCCGAATTCGCCAATGGCCAGCCGCTGGTGATCGAGAACCGCTCCGGCGCCGGCGGCATGGTGGCGGGCGCCTATGTCACCGGCCAGCCGGCCGATGGCTACACGCTGATGATGGCCGATATCGGCGCCAACGCCATCGGCAGGCTGCTGAACCGCCAGCTCAGCTACGACCCGATGACCGGCTTCACCCCGATCATGCATGGCGCCAATCTGCACGCGGCGCTGGTGGCCAATCCGCAGGTGCCGCAGAAGACCGTCTCCGAGTTGATCGAGGCGGCGCGCGCCAGGCCGGACAGCCTGGTCTATGCCTCGGCCGGGGTCGGCAATGGCAGCCATCTGTTCATGGCGCTGCTGGAGCGGCAGGCGAAGATCAGCATGGTGCACATCCCCTATCGCAGCGGCTCGGAAACCGCGCTGGCGGTGATGCGCAACGAGACGCAGTTCTGCTTCCCGACGCTCTCCTCCGTGCTCGGCATGGTGCGCGGCGGGCAGCTGCGCGTCATCGCCATGGGCGGCGGACCCTGCCCGCAGGCACCCGAGGCGCCGCTGCTGCGCGACACCATCCCCGGCTTCGACGTCGCCATCTGGTACGGCGTCGCCGCGCCGCCGGGCATGAACCCGGCCCTGGCCGACCGCATCAACGAGGTGTTCAACCGCATCGCCGCCCTGCCCGAGGTGCGCCGCACGGTGGAGGAGAACCAGGCGGGCAATGTGGTCGCGGGTCCGCGCCAGCAATTCGCCGATTTCCTGAAGCGCGAGCATGATCGCTGGGCGCCGGTGATCCAGGAAGGCGGCATCCGCGTCGAGTGACGCCGGGCCGGCCGCCGCCCGCTGGCCGGGCGGCGGCCCTGGCTCCTCAGGCGGCGAGCCCCCGCCCGCGCAGCAGCGCGGCGCTGGAGGGCGGGCGGCCGCGGAAGGCGATGTAGAGCGCCATCGGGTCCTGGCTGTCGCCGGCGGAGAGCAGCGTCTTCAGCCGCGCCGCGACCGCGGGGTCGAAGGGATCGCCGGCCTCCTCGAAGGCCTCGAAGCCGTCGGCGTCCAGCACCTCGGACCAGAGGTAGGAATAGTAGCCGGCGGCATAGCCCTCGCCGGCGAAGAGATGCTGGAAATGCGCCGGGCGGTGCCGCAGCCCGATCTCCGGCGGCATGCCGATCTCCGCCAAGAAGCCCTGTTCGAAGGCCTCGATGTCGAGGTTGGCCGGGTCCGGATGGCGGTGCAGCGCCAGGTCAATCAGCGCCGAGGCGACATATTCCACCGTGGCGAAGCCCTGGTTGAACAGCTCCGATTCCTTCAGCCGCGCGATCATCGCCTCCGGCATCGGGGTGCCATCCTGGTGGTGCAGCGCGTAGCGGCGCAGCATCTCCGGCAGGCCGATCCAGTGCTCATAGATCTGCGAGGGCAGCTCGACGAAATCACGCCGCACCGCGGTGCCGGATTGCGCCGGGTAGCGCACCCGGCTGAGCAGCCCGTGCAGCGCATGGCCGAATTCATGGAACAGCGTCGTGGCATCGTCATGGCTGAGCAGGGCCGGCTCGGCGCGGGCGAAATTGTTGTTGTTGACGACGATGGCCGAGACCGGCGTGTCCATCGCCTCCTGCTCGCGATAGCTGCTCATCCACGCGCCGGAGCGCTTGTCCGGCCGCGCGAAGGGATCGGCCAGGAACAGGCCGACATGGCCCTGCTCATCCTGCACCTCATGGATGACGACATCCGGATGGTAGGTGGGCAGGTCCGGCCGCGGCACGAAGCGCAGCCCGAACAGGCGGGAGGCGGTGTCGAAGGCCGCCTGCTGCATCCGTTCCAGCGGCAGGTAGGGCTTCAGCGCCGCCTCGCTCAGCGCGTAATCCTCCTGCCGCACCCGCTCGGCATAATAGTGCCAGTCGGAGGCTTCCAGCGGCCCCTCGAAACCGTCGCGCCGGGCGCGGGCCAGCAGCCGGTCGCGCTCCTCCGCCGCGCGCGCCAGCGCCGGCTGCCATACCTCCTGCAGCAGGGCCTCGGCCGCGGCGACGCTGCCGGCCATGCTGTCGGCCAGGCGGAACGCGGCGAAATCGCTGTAGCCCAGAAGCTTCGCCCGCTCCGCCCGCAGCGCCAGGATCTCCGGCACCAGAATGCGATTGTCCTGCGCGCCATCATGATAGCCACGCGAGATCCAGGCCTGGTGCGCCTGGCGGCGCAGCGCGCGGTCGGGGCAGAGCGCGAGGAAGGGCTCGATCAGCGAGCGCGACAGGGTCAGCGCATGGCCCGGCAGGCCGCGCGCGGCGGCGGCCTGGGCCAGCCCCTCGCGCAGGAAATCCGGCAGCGCGGCCACGGCCGCCTCGGGCAGGGGCAGGGACCAGCTGCGCTCATCCTGCAGCACATTCTGGCCGAAGCTGGTGTAGAGCCCGGCCAGGCGTTCGGTGATGGCGGCCATGCGGGCGCGGCCGGCCTCGGGCAGGCCAGCGCCGCTGCGCAGCCGGGTCAGGTGCAGCCGCTCCAGCAGGCGGAGCTGGTCGGGGTCGAGGCCGAGGCTGTCGCGCTGCCGGTGCAGCGCGTCGATGCGCGCGAAGAGCGCGGGGTCGAGGGCCACTGCCATGCGGTGCTGCGCCAGGCGCGGCGCCCAGTCGCGGTCCAGCGCCTCCAGCGCCGCGCCGCCCAGGCTGACCACCAGATTGCCGAACACGTCGCCGACCCGGCGCAGGGCGCGGCCGCTGCGCTGCAGCGCCTCCACCGTGTTGGCGAAGCTGGGCGGGGCGGGGTCGTGGGCGATCGCGGCGATCTCGGCGCGATGCTCCTCGATCGCCGCGGCGAAGGCGGGCGGGACATGCTCGGGGCGGATGCGGTCGAAGGGGGGCAGGCCGAAGGCGCTGTCCCAGGGGGCGAGCAGGGGGTTTTCGGGCTCCATGGGCGGATCGGCGCAGATCGCGCCCGGGCGGTCAAGGGTGCGCGGGGCGGCGCGGCACCCTCGCCTAGGGCTTTGTTAAGCCGCCCCGCCTAGCAAGGTGGACCACCCCGCCGGAGCCCCCAATGTCGGCCGATCTGCTGCATGTCGCCTATGTCGAGGATGATGCCGATATCCGCGAGGTCGCGCGCATCGCGCTGGAGACGGTGGGCGGGCTGGAGGTGGCGCTGTTCGAGGATGGGCCGAGCTTCCTGCGCGACGCCGCCACGCTGGCGCCGCAGCTGATCCTGCTCGACGTCATGCTGCCCAGCATGACCGGGCCGGAGATCCTGGCCGCGCTGCGCGCCGAGCCGGCGACCCGGGCCATTCCGGTGATCTTCATGACCGCCAAGGTGCAGGGGCCGGAGCGGCAGAATTACCTCGATCTCGGCGCGCTGGCGGTGATCGCCAAGCCCTTCGACCCGCTGGAGCTGGCGACGCAGCTGCGCGACCATTTCGCCGAGCACGCCGCGCATGGCGGCTGAGCCGGCTACCGCCCTGCCGGCGGACGCCTCCCCCGCCCCGGCGCGACCCGCCAGGGCGCGCCGCCTGCTGGCGGTGCTGGCCGCCGCGGTGCTGCTGCTCGGCGCCGGCGCCCTGGCGCTGCGCGAGCTGCGGGAGGCCGTGGCGCTGCGCGAGGCCGGCCAGCTGGCCGGCCGCTACACCGCCGCCCTCTCCGGCGAGCTGGAAACGATGATGCAGCGCATGCAGGCGCTGGCCGCCGGGCTGGACCTGCAAGCCCAGGATGCGCCGGCGCTGCAGGCGCGGCTGGAGGGGCTGCAGCGGGCCGAGCCGCTCTTCGCCTGGATCGGCGTGACCGACCGGCAGGGCCGCGCCCTGGCCGCCACGGGCGGGCTGCTGGTGGGGGCGGATCTCTCCGCCCGGCCCTGGTTCCGCGGCGGGCTGAAGGGCCGCTATTTCGGCGATGTGCATGACGTGCTGCTGCTGGCGCAGATGCTGCCCTATCGCGGCGAGGGGGTGCTGCGCTTCCTTGACATCGCCCTGCCGCTGCACGGGCCGGATGGGGTGCTGCTGGGCGTGCTGGCCGGGCATGTCGACTGGCGCTGGGCGGCGCAGGTGGCCGCGCGGCTGCAGCCGGAATCGGAGGCCACCCAGCTGCTGGTGATCGACGAGGCCGGGGGTGCCGCTGCTCGGCCCGCCGGAGCTGGTGGGGGCGGTGCTGCCCATGGCGCTGCGCCGCGCGCTGCAGCCCGGCGCCGCCGCCATCCTGCCCTGGCCGCCCGCCCGCTACGCGCTGGCCGCCCAGCCGCTGGCCAATGAGGAGGCGCGGCGCATGCTGGGCTGGAGCGTCGCGGCCCGGCGCCGCCTGCCGCCCGGCGGGCTGCAGGGCCTGCTCTGCCCCTGGTGCAACTGAGCGCGCCGTCCGGCGGCCGCGCCCGGCGGGGCTGAACCCCCGGGCCTGCCCAGGCCCTCAGGCGCTGCCTCTCAGGCCTTGCTTCAGGACGGTGCCTCGCCCGTGGCCAGCAGCGCCGCCTCCGCCACCCGGCACAGCATGGCCAGCTGCTGGTTAACCTGGCACTCCACCGCCGGCCGCGCCGGCGGGGTGGCGCGCATCGTGTGGTCCAGCAGCAATTCCAGCGCCATGGCGTGCTGGCCCAGCTCCCGCAGCCCGAACAGCCCGGCCGTGCCGGCCAGCTTGTGCACCAGGCGGCGCATGGCCAGCAGCCCTTCGGGGGAGGGGGCGCCATCATAGTGGCGCCAGGCCGCCAGGATCTCCTCCAGGCGCTGCGGCAGCTCCTCCCGGTAGCTTTCGCGCAGGGCCGCCAGCTTGGCGGCGGCGATGGCGGCGCGGGCGCTGATATCCGGCATCAGCCCGGCCCCGCCAGCCCGGCCGCCAGCGGCGGCGGCGCCGGCTGCGCCGCCCAGTGCAGGATGCGCTCCACCATGCGCTGGGCGACGGTGCCGAGATCGACATCCAGCGCCGAATCCGATTTGCACAGGCATTCCACCGCCCCGGCCTCCAGCGCGCGGCGGCTGAGCTCGCCGCCATGCTCGCTCAGGCTGCTCAGCACGATGATGCGGGTCGCGGCATCGCTGCGGATGCGGGCCGTGGCGGTCAGCCCGTCCATCTCCGGCATGTCGAGATCCATGGTGATGATGTCGGGCTGCAGCGCCTGGGCCAGCTCCACCGCCTCGGCGCCGTTCTCGGCCTCGCCGACGATCTCGATCTCCTCATGCATCTCGCAGATGGCGCCGATGGCCATGCGCATGAACATGGAATCATCGGCGATCAGCAGGCGGATGCGCGCAGGCGATGGGTCCGTACTACTACTCATTCCTGCGCGCTCCGCGGGGCTGGGCTGCCTCAGGGCAGCAGCCCCGTATAGGCATTGATGAACAGGCTGGTATCCGTGACGGCGCTGGTGTGCGTGACGCTGTCGGTCACCGTGGCGGTGATGGACAGCGTCATGTCCGTGCCGTTGGACGGCGTGATCTTGAGACCCGAAAGTTGAGATTGCGTCAGCAGGTAGCTGCCATCGGCCTGTTTCGTGCCGCTGCTGAGCGTGGCCCCCGTCGCCAGCCCGCTGATCCGCAGCGAGGCGCTTTCGGTCGCCTCCATCGTGCCCAGCGAGATGCCGAGCGAGGTGGCGAGCCCCGCCTTGGCGTTCACCGTCGCCAGCAGCGGCAGGTTGATGCCGACCGGATCGGCGGTGTTCTGCACCTTGACGGCGAAGCTGCCGCTGCTGCTGGCATGGGTGTTGGATTCCACATCGGTGACATTGACGGTGATGCCGAGGGTGGTGGTGCCCGGCTTGGTCCCCAGCAGCTTCACCTGGGCGAGGTCGCTGGCGCTCAGCGTCCAGTCATTGGTCAGCAGATCCTTGGTGCCAAGCGTCAGCGAGGCGCCGCTGGGCAGCCCGGTCAGCCGCACCGAGCTGATCTTCTCGGTGGAGGCGTGCAGCCCGGCCGAGATCGGCAGGCTGAAGGCCTGGTCCTCATTGCCGATGGTGGCGAGCCCGGGCAGGTTCAGGGTCGGCGCCTCGGCGCGGTGCAGCACCTTCAGCGTCACATCGCCCTCGGAGGAGGCGCTGAAGCCCAGCGCCTGGCCCAGCGCGCCGGCCAGCAGCGGGTCATAGGTGCTGGCGGTGATGTGCAGCGTGCTGGTCCCGGGCGTCGGCGCGATGATCGCCAGCGCGCCGAGCCCGGCCAGGTTCAGGCCGGAGATGCTCCAGCTGCCATCGGCATTGTGCGTGCCGCCGACCAGCGTCGCATCCGCTGCCAGCCCCTGCACGGTCAGGCTGGCCGTCTGCAGCAGATTGCTGAAGCCGACCGAGACCGGGAAGGCGATCAGCCCATCCTCGACACCGACGATCTGCGCCGCCGGCAGGCCCAGGCTGGGTGCCCCGGCGCGCGTCGCCACATCGAGGCTGGCGCTGGTGGTGGCGCTGGTCCCGGAGACGCTGTCGGTGACGGTGATGCCGATCTGCAGATGCTGGCTGCCCGGATTGGCGCTGGTCAGCGTCAGGCCCGCCAGCTGATTGGCGGTGAGCGTCCAGCTGCCATCGGCATTCTGAGTGCCGGCGGAGAGGCTGGCACCGGCGCCAAGGCCGGAGATGGTGATGCTGGCGCTCTCGCTGGCGGCGAGCGGGCCGAGCGCGATGGGCAGGGCCAGCGCCACATCCTCGAGCGCGGTGAGCGCCACGCCCGGCAGGGTGAGGGCCGGGATCTCGGCACGGTTCAGCACCTGCACATCGAGGCTGGCGCTGGTGGTGGCGCTGGTCCCCGAGACACTGTCGGTGACGGTGATGCCGATCTGCAGATGCTGGCTGCCCGGATCGGGGCTGGTCAGCGTCAGCCCGGCGAGCTGCTGCGCGGTCAGCGTCCAGCTGCCATCGGCATTGTGGGTGCCGGCGGAGAGGCTGGCACCGGCGCCGAGGCCGGAGATGGTGATGCTGGCGCTCTCGCTGGCGGCCAGCGGGCCGAGCGCGATGGGCAGGGCCAGCGCCACATCCTCGAGCGCGGTGAGCGCCACGCCCGGCAGGGTGAGGGCCGGGATCTCGGCACGGTTCAGCACCTGCACATCGAGGCTGGCGCTGGTGGTGGCGCTGGTCCCCGAGACACTGTCGGTGACGGTGATGCCGATCTGCAGATGCTGGCTGCCCGGATCGGGGCTGGTCAGCGTCAGCCCGGCGAGCTGCTGCGCGGTCAGCGTCCAGCTGCCATCGGCATTCTGGGTGCCGGCGGAGAGGCTGGCGCCGGCACCGAGGCCGGAGATGGTGATGCTGGCGCTCTCGCTGGCGGCCAGCGGGCCGAGCGCGATGGGCAGGGCCAGCGCCACATCCTCGAGCGCGGTCAGCGCCACGCCCGGCAGGGTGAGGGCCGGGATCTCGGCGCGGTTCAGCACCTGCACATCGAGGCTGGCGCTGGTGGTGGCGCTGGTCCCGGAGACGCTGTCGGTGACGGTGATGCCGATCTGCAGATGCTGGCTGCCCGGATTGGCGCTGGTCAGCGTCAGCCCGGCCAGCTGATTGGCGGTCAGCGTCCAGCTGCCATCGGCATTCTGAGTGCCGGCGGAGAGGCTGGCACCGGTGCCAAGGCCGGAGATGGTGATGCTGGCGCTCTCGCTGGCGGCGAGCGGGCCGAGCGCGATGGGCAGGGCCAGCGCCACATCCTCGAGCGCGGTCAGCGCCACGCCCGGCAAAGTGAGGGCCGGGATCTCGGCGCGGTTCAGCACCTGCACATCGAGGCTGGCGCTGGTGGTGGCGCTGGTCCCGGAGACGCTGTCGGTGACGGTGATGCCGATCTGCAGATGCTGGCTGCCCGGATTGGCGCTGGTCAGCGTCAGCCCGGCCAGCTGATTGGCGGTCAGCGTCCAGCTGCCATCGGCATTCTGAGTGCCGGCGGAGAGGCTGGCACCGGCGCCAAGGCCGGAGATGGTGATGCTGGCGCTCTCGCTGGCGGCGAGCGGGCCGAGCGCGATGGGCAGGGCCAGCGCCACATCCTCGAGCGCGGTCAGCGCCACGCCCGGCAAAGTGAGGGCCGGGATCTCGGCGCGGTTCAGCACCTGCACATTGAGGCTGGCGCTGGTGGTGGCGCTGGTCCCGGAGACGCTGTCGGTGACGGTGATGCCGATCTGCAGCTGCTGGCTGCCCGGATTGGCGCTGGTGAGCGTCAGGCCCGCCAGCTGATTGGCGGTGAGCGTCCAGCTGCCATCGGCATTCTGAGTGCCGGCGGAGAGGCTGGCGCCGGCACCGAGGCCGGAGATGGTGATGCTGGCGCTCTCGCTGGCGGCCAGCGGGCCGAGCGCGATGGGCAGGGCCAGCGCCACATCCTCGAGCGCGGTCAGCGCCACGCCCGGCAAAGTGAGGGCCGGGATCTCGGCGCGGTTCAGCACCTGCACATCGAGGCTGGCGCTGGTGGTGGCGCTGGTCCCGGAGACGCTGTCGGTGACGGTGATGCCGATCTGCAGATGCTGGCTGCCCGGATTGGCGCTGGTCAGCGTCAGGCCCGCCAGCTGATTGGCGGTGAGCGTCCAGCTGCCATCGGCATTCTGAGTGCCGGCGGAGAGGCTGGCACCGGCGCCAAGGCCGGAGATGGTGATGCTGGCGCTCTCGCTGGCGGCGAGCGGGCCGAGCGCGATGGGCAGGGCCAGCGCGACATCCTCGAGCGCGGTCAGCGCCACGCCCGGCAGGGTGAGCGCCGGGATTTCGGCGCGGTTCAGCACCTGCACATCGAGGCTGGCGCTGGTGGTGGCGCTGGTCCCGGAGACGCTGTCGGTGACGGTGACGCCGATCTGCAGATGCTGGCTGCCCGGATTGGCGCTGGTGAGCGTTAGCCCGGCCAGCTGATTGGCGGTCAGCGTCCAGCTGCCATCGGCATTGTGGGTGCCGGCGGAGAGGCTGGCACCGGCGCCGAGGCCGGAGATGGTGATGCTGGCGCTCTCGCTGGCGGCCAGCGGGCCGAGCGCGATGGGCAGGGCCAGCGCCACATCCTCGAGCGCGGTGAGCGCCACGCCCGGCAAAGTGAGGGCCGGGATCTCGGCGCGGTTCAGCACCTGCACATTGAGGCTGGCGCTGGTGGTGGCGCTGGTCCCGGAGACGCTGTCGGTGACGGTGATGCCGATCTGCAGCTGCTGGCTGCCCGGATTGGCGCTGGTGAGCGTCAGGCCCGCCAGCTGATTGGCGGTCAGCGTCCAGCTGCCATCGGCATTCTGAGTGCCGGCGGAGAGGCTGGCGCCGGCACCGAGGCCGGAGATGGTGATGCTGGCGCTCTCGCTGACGGCCAGCGGGCCGAGGGCGATGGGCAGGGCGATGGCCGCATCTTCCAGCGCGGTGACTGCCCCGCCAGGGAGAGTCAGCGCCGGCACAGTCGGGCTGGCAGGGTTCACAGGGTCGATGGCCGGCAGGGCAGGCAGGCCGGCGCTCGGCTCGGGCGTCGCTGGCGGGTCGGCGGGCGGCGTGGCTGTGCCGCCGGCCTCGACCGGCACCGGGGCCGGTGCCGGATCGGCGGGCGGCGTGGCCGGGACAGGCGGCTCCGCCGTGCCGGAGGGGGGCGAGGAGCCGATGCCGCTGTCCACCGGTGGGGTGGCGGGTGGCGGATCGGCGGCGCCGGGGCCGGAGGCCACGGCCGGGGCCGGGTCGGCCGCGGGCGGGGTGGCGGGCGCTGGGTCGGCCGGCGCCGTGGCGGCGGGCGCGGGCGCTTCTGGATCGGCGACGGGCGTCACCGCGGGCTGGCCGCCGCTGGCACCCGGGTCGGGTGCGGCCAGGACAGGGTCGGGCTGCGCCGGGCTGGGCGGCGACGCACCGCCTGGCGCGGCCGGCGCGTCAGGGCCTGCGCCGCCATTGGCCGGCAGCGGCGCCGGATCGGCGGGCGATGTCGGGGCGGCGCCCTCGGTGGCCACCGGCGTGGAAGGCGCTGCCTCAACGGGGGGCGTGGCTGGCGCCGCCGCCCCACCGGGCGTGGTGCTCGCCGGAGCGGAGGCAGCCGAACCGCCATCGGCCGGCATGGCCGCCTCGACGGGCGGGGTCGACGGCGCGGCCCCGGGGGGCGCCGGGTCCGGCTGGGCCGGGCTCGGCGTTCCGTTGGCGGCCGGTATCGCCGGATCGGCAGCGGCCGGCGGAGCGGCCGCCTGTGGAGGCTGGGCCGCGCCGCCATTCGATGGCAGCCCATCGGCCGGCAGCGTGGGCGTGCCGGCGGAAACGGGCTCCGCAGGCGGCACCGGCGCGTCCGGGGCCGGGGTGCCGCCGCTCACCGGCGCGGCGGGGCCGGGATCCTGACCGATGGGATCGGCGGCCTGGGCCGGCACCGTGGCAGGAGCGCCGTCAGCCGGTGTGCCGGCCTCCGGCTGCGCCGGGGTGGCGCCGAGGGGCGCGTCCGGCGTCGTCGGGGACGGATCCGCGGCGACCGGCGGGGTGGCCGGCGCCGGGGGCGCTGCCGCCTCGGCCGGCGTGGGGGTCGGGTCCGGCACCGCACCATCGCCGGCGACGGGCTGGGCCGGGGCCGCAGCCTGGCCCCCGGCCGCTGCGCCGTCTCCGAGCGGAGGCAGAGGATCGCCGCCCGTCATGCCGCCCGGCACCGGGTCGGCCGAAACAGGGCTGTCGCCGGACGCGCCGCCCGCCACGGGCGGGGCGGGATCCGGGCTGGTGGGGGCGCCCCCATCCCCGGCGACCGGCGCCGGATCGGGGGCCGCCATCACCGGGGGAGAAGCCGTGCCATCGCCGATGGCAGGTGCCGGGCCCGATGCATCCGCCGGCGCGGCGATCGGCGCGCTGGCTATGGGCGCGGTCTCGAGCGGGGCGGTGGAGGCCTCGCCCGAACTCACCGGCGCCGGGCTCGGGCCGTCGCTGCCGCCGGGCGCGACAGGGGACCCGCTTTCGGTCGGTGGGATCGGAGTCGGCGCCGCCGCAACCGGCGCGCTGCCATCCCCCGCTCCGCCGTCCACAATGGGCGAAGCCACGTCGCCCGGCACGCCCGGCGCTGCGGCGGGCCCGCCGCTGCCATCGGGCGCGGCGGCGCCGGGATCGGGCTGGGCGGCAAGGGGCGCATCGTCGCCGCCAGCAATGCCGCCCGAATTTGGCGTTGCTGCGGTGTCAGCGGGCGTCATCGGCGCCGTGGCGGACCCACCGCCGCTGACCGGGACGGAGGCGCCGGTGTCGGCGGGCGCGGCAGCGTTGCTGCCGGGCTGCGCGGCGGCCGGCGTGTCGCCGCCCAAGCCCGGCGCGGTCGTGCCGTCGCCCGGCAGCACGGGCGCCGTGGCGGACCCACCGCCGCTGGCCGGGATGGAGGCGCCGGTGTCTCCGGGCGCGGCGGTGCCGGCGTCCGGCTGCGCGGCGACCGGCGTGCCGGCATCGCCGGCGCCACCCCCGGCAGCGGGCGAGGTCGCAGACGAGTCCGGTGTCGCTGGTGCCGTGCTGGAGCCAGCGCCCACCGCGGGCGCCGCGGCGGATCCGTCTCCGGCCGGCGGGGTGGCGACGGGATCGGGCTGGGAGGCGACTGGCGGCGTGTGGTCAGGGGAACCGTCGCCCGAAACGGGCGGCGTCGTGTTCTCCACCGGCGTCACCGGCCCCGAGCCGGAATTGCCGCCGCCGCTCGGCGCGGTGGAGGAGCCGCCTTCGCCGGGCGTGGTGCCCGCGGGGTCGGGCTGCGCGGCCACCGGCGGGTCACCACCGGCGGAGTCGTCGCCCGACACGGGCGGAATGGCGCTGTCCCCCGGCGTCGTCGGCCCCGAGCCGGAATTGCCGCCGCCGCCGGGCGCGGTGGAGGAACCGCCCCCGCCGGGCGTGGTGCCCGCGGGGTCGGGCTGCGCGGCCACCGGCGGGTCACCACCGGCGGAGTCGTCGCCCGACACGGGCGGAATGGCGCTGTCCCCCGGCGTCGTTGGCCCCGAGCCGGAATTGCCGCCGCCGCCGGGCGCGGTGGAGGAACCGCCCCCGCCGGGCGTGGTGCCCGTCGGGTCGGGCTGCGCGGCCACCGGCGGGTCACCACCGGCGGAGTCGTCGCCCGAGGCGGGGGGGATGGTGCTGTTCCCCGGCGTCGTTGGCCCCGAGCCGGAATTGCTGCCGCCGGGCGCGGTGGAGGAACCGCCCCCGCCCGGCGTGGTGCCCGTCGGGTCGGGCTGCGCGGCCACCGGCGGGTCACCACCGGCGGAGTCGTCGCCCGAGGCGGGGGGGATGGTGCTGTTCCCCGGCGTCGTTGGCGCCGAGCCGGAATTACCGCCGCCGGGCGCGGTGGAGGAACCGCCCTCGCCGGGCGTGGTGCCGGTCGGGTCGGGCTGCGTGGCCACCGGCGGATCGCCGCCAGCGGAACCGCCGCCCGAGGCGGGCGGGATGGTGCTGTTCCCCGGCGTCGTCGGCCCCGAGCCGGAATTGCCGCCGCCGGGCGCGGTGGAGGGACCACCCTCGTTTGGTGTGGTGCCGGTCGGATCGGGCTGCGCGGCAGCCGGCGGGTCACCGCCGGTGGAGCCGCCGCCCGACACGGGCGAGTTCGTGCCGCTCCCCGGCGTCGTCGGCGCCGCGCCGGAACCGCTGCCGCCCGGCGTGGTCAAGGGCGCGCCCGCCTCCGGCAGGGAGGTCGCCGGCTCGGCCTGGGTCGCGGCCGGTGCGTCGCGGCCGGCACCAGTGCCGCCGGACACCGGCGCGGAACCCGCCGCGGCCGGGCTGGCGACGCCCGTGTTACCGGTCTCGGCGCCCGCCGAACGGCTCTCGGCCGCCGCCCCGCCGCCGGCCGCCGGCACCGCAGGAATCGCCAGGCCGGGTGCCGCCGCCTCGGCCCGCGCCGCGCCGGCCGGCTGGGTCTCCGCCGGCGGCGCCGCCGGGACGGTGCGGGGCGCGGCCTCGGCGGGGGCCGCGCCGGCCGGCAGCGGCTCGGCCGGGCGGGAAGTGGCGGCGGTGTTCGGCAGATCCGGGGCGATCGGGGCGGCGGCAGCCGTCTGTGGCGTGGCAGCCGGCAGCGGCGCCGGCGCTTGGGCGGGCTCGGGCGCCGCCATGGCGGGCAGTTCCGGCCCGCGTCCGGCGCGGCCGGTGCGTCCCTCCTCGGTGATGCCGAGATAGCTGTCGCGGCTGCCGGTGTGCAGGCTGGTCATGTCGTCGGTGCGCAGGCGGCGCGGCGCCCCCTCCTCGGCGAGCGGCAGGGCGGCATCCTGCTCCTGCGGGGCGTCGGGGGCGGGGGCGGAGGGGGGCCGGTCGCTCATGCTCGTCCTCGTCGATCGCAAATGGCGCAGGCGGCGCGGGAAGGCGCCGCGGGGGTCGGTTGGGGCATCGCGCGCAGTCGTGACACCTGGGCGAAAAATGACAGACACCGGCATTCACCCCTAGGCATGAATTGTTGCGAAAATGTACGCCGAACCGTGGGAGACGAGGCGTGCTCATGCCGCCGCAGACGCGCATCCTGGTGGTCGATGACGACCCCGACATCACCGCCCTGCTGGAGGCCTATCTGACCGCCGAGGGCTTCGAGGTGGCGATCGCCGCCGCCGGGGCGGAGGCGCTGGCCCGCATGCGCGAGGCGCCGGCGGCGCTGGTGCTGCTCGACCTGATGCTGCCCGGGGAGGATGGCTTCGCCGTGCTGCGCGCGCTGCGCGGCTTCTCCGGCGTGGGCCTGATCATGATCACCGCCCGGCGCAGCGAGGTCGACCGCGTGGTGGGGCTCGAGCTTGGCGCCGATGATTATGTGCTGAAGCCCTTCGACCCGCGCGAATTGCTGGCGCGGATCCGCTCCGTGCTGCGCCGCTGCGCCGCCCAGGCCGCCCCGGCGGGGGCGCCGCCGCCGGCCGCGCCGGCCGCCGCCTGGCCGCGGCTCGACCGCGCCCGGCGCCAGCTGCAGCCGCCGCATGGCGGCGCCGGCATCGGCCTGACCCAGGCGGAATGCAGCCTGCTGGAGCAGCTTCTGGCGCATCCCGGGGAGGTGCTGGACCGCGACCGGCTGATGCGGGCCGTCACCGGCCGCGGCTGGGAGTATTTCGACCGCAGCATCGACATCCTGGTGGTGCGGCTGCGCCGCAAGCTGGCGCAGCTGCCGGGCCAGCCGGTGCGCATCCGCACCATCCGCGGCAGCGGCTACCTGCTCTGCGGCGAGACCGGGCGGGCGGCGCCGAAACCACAACATTGAGGCTCCGCGGATACCAAACGCCAATCTGGGCGATTGCGAAATTCGCGTAGAACCGCCGCGAGACCGAGCCGCCCCGCATGCCCAGCCAGACCGCCCGCCGCCCGAGCCTGCCCGATCTGCTCCCGTCGCGCCTGGCCGGGCTGGCGGTGCCCTTCGCCGCGCTGCAGCTGAACCTGCTCTCCCTCGCCGTGCCGGTCGCGGTGCTGCATGTCTATGACCGCATCGTGCCGAATGGCAGCAGCCAGACCCTGCTGGTGCTGCTGGCCGGGCTCGGCCTCGCCCTGCTGCTGGAGGTGGTTCTGCGCGCGGCGCGCGGCGCGCTGCTGGCCGGGCTGACGGCGCGGGAAGAGCATGCGGCGCGGCAGGGGCTGGTGGCCGGGCTGCTGGCCGCCCGCCCCGCCGCCCTGCGCGCCCTGCCGCCGGACGCCCTGGCCGAGGCGCTGGCGGCGCAGCGCACCCTGCGCGCCGCCGCGGCGCAGCGCCAGCAATGCCTGGTGGACCTGCCTTTCGCGCTGCTCTTCCTCGGCCTCATCGTGGTGATCGGCGGCCGGCTGGTCTGGGTGCCGATGGCCGGCATCGCGCTGTTCCTGCTGCTGGCCTGGGCCACCGGCCGGGCGCAGGACAGGGCCGCCGCCCGGCTGCGCGAGGCGACGCGGCCGCGCGACGCGGCGCTGCAAGGGATTTTCGCGCAGCTCGGCGGCGCCAAGCTGCTGGGGGCGGAGCTGGCGCTGCTGGCCCGGCTGCGGCCGCTGCAGCAGGAGCAGGCCACGGCGCTGCGCCCGCTGCTGCAGCACGCCGCCTTCCAGCGTGAGCTGGCGGCGCTGTTCAGCCAGCTGCAGGTGGCGCTGATGATCGGCGTCGGCGCGCTGCTGGTGCTGGATGGGCGGCTCTCCATGGGCGGGCTGGCCGCCTGCACCCTGCTCTCGGGCCGGGCGCTGCAGCCGCTGCAATCGGCGCTGGCGGCGATGCAGGGCTGGCACGAGGCGCGCGCCGCCGCCGCCACGCTGCGCCAGCTCTCGGCGCTGGCCTGCGAGGACATCGCCGCCCCGCCCGGCGCCGCGCCGCAGGGGGCGCTGCAGCTGCGCGCCCTGCGGCTGGACCGCGCCGATGGCACGCCGCTGCTGCGCGAGGTGACGCTCGACCTGCCGGCCGGCGGCATGGCGGTGATCCGCCCCGGGCGGCAGGGCGAGGCCTCGCTGCTGCTGGCCGCCCTGCTCGGGCTGGAGGAGCCGGCGGCGGGCGAGATCCGCTTCGGCGACACCCTCTTCGGCCCGCACAACGCCCCGGCGCTGCGCCGCCAGGCGGCGCTGGTCGGGCGCGAGGCGCCGCTGATGGAGGGCAGCCTGATGGAGAATTTGACCGAGTTCGGCGATTCCGAGCGCCAGGCGGAGGCGCAGTATCTCTGCTTCCTGCTCGGGCTGGAGGCGGCGGTGAAGCGGCTGCCCGGCGGCTATGAGACGCGGCTGGATGCCAGCGGCCGCAACCTGCCGCCGCAGATCCGCCAGAGCCTGGGGCTGGTGCGGGCGCTGTCCGGCCGGCCGCGCCTGCTGCTGCTGGACGAGGCGGAGGCGACGCTCGATGCCACCGCGCAGCTGCGCCTGGCCGGCTTCCTGAAGCGGCTGAAGGGGCGCGCCACCATCGTCGCCGCCAGTGGCAGCGCCGCGCTGGAGAAGCTCGCCGACCAGCGCTGGGTGGTGCAGGAGGGGCGGCTGGTGCCGCTGGTGCCCGGCCCATGACGACACTGCCCTTCTACATCCCCTCGGCGCCGCTGGCCGCCTCCTGCCCGGCGGGGGCGGAGGCGCTGCCGGTCGGGCTGACCGGGCTGCTGAACAGCCTGGGCTGGGTCGGCCGGCCGGAGCAGGTGGCCGAGGCCGCCGGCAATCTCTCGGCCGGCCTGGCCGGCGCGCCGCTGGATTTCGAGCGCTGCTGCGCCGCCGCCCAGGCGCTGGGCCTGGAGCTCGCAGTCACCCAGCTGCGGCTGGCGGAGGCGCTGCGCCTCGGCCGGCCCGGCCTGTTCGAGGCGCCGGGCGAGCCGGTCTGCGTGCTGATCCCGGAGGAGGGCGGCGTCACCTGCCTGGACCCGGTCAGTGGCGCCACGCGCCCGCCCCCGGCCACGGCGCGGCGCGGCCGCTTCGCCCAGCTGGCGCCGGCGGCGCAGGAGGGGCTGGCGCGCTGGCGCGGCCTGCTGCGCGGCGCCGCCGGCCAGGCGCTGCTGCTGCTGGGCGGGCTGACCCTGGCCAGCAATGTGCTCGGCATGGCGCTGCCGCTGTTCAGCATGGCGGTCTATGACCAGGTGCTGGCGGCGCGCGACATCGCGCTGCTGCCGCCGCTGGCGCTCGGCGCGGCGCTGGCGCTCGGGCTCGATGCGCTGCTGCGGCTGCTGCGCAGCGTCGCCCTCGGCCATCTGGCGGCGCGCTTCGAGCTGCGCGCCGGGCTGGAATTGCTGGCGGCGCTGCTGCGCCTGCCGGCCGAACTGCTGGACCGCACCCCGCCCGCCGCCGCCGCCGCCCGGCTGAACGAGGCGCAGGCGCTGCGCGGCTTCCTGTTCGGCCCGCTGGCGCTGGCCTGCCTGGAGATGCCCTTCGCCCTGCTCTACCTGCTGCTGCTGGCGGCGCTGTCCGGCTGGCTGGTGCTGGGGCCGCTGGCGGTGCTGCTGCTGGGCGGCGCGCTGGCCTGGCAGCTGCTGCGCCGCGGCCAGGGCGCGGCGCGCCGCCAGGCCGAGGCCGCCGCCGCCTTCCAGGCGGTGCAGCGCGAATTCAGCGGCCTGCTGCCGGAGATCAAGGCGCGCGGCCAGGAGCCGGTCTGGCTGGAGCGCTTCCGCCAGGCCTCCGCCGCCATGGCCGAGGCCGGGCTGGCCGAGGCCAGGCTGCGCGGCCTGGCGCAGAATGCGGCGCAGGGGCTGACGACGCTGGCCGCCGTCACCACCCTGGGCGCCGGCGCCGCGCTGGCCATCCACCAGACGCTGAGCATCGGCACGCTGGTCGCCGTCATGGCGCTGGTCTGGCGCATGCTGGCGCCGCTCTCCAGCGCGCTCGGCGCCATCGCCCGACTGGCCGAGCTGCGCGGCGCGCAGCGCTCGCTGGAGGCGCTGATGGCGCTGCCGCCCGAGCCTTCTGCCGCCAGCCGGCCCTCGGCCGCCAATGCGCGGCTGGGCAGCGCCGGGCGGCTGACCCTGTCGCAGCTGGTCGTCACCTATCCGGGCGCCGCCGCGCCGGCGCTGAACGGCGTCTCGGCCGAGCTGGCGGCGGGGCAGCGCGTCGCCGTCACCGGCCCGGGCGGCGGCGGCAAATCGACCCTGCTGCGGCTGCTCTGCGGGCTGGCGACGCCGCAGATGGGCGCGGTGCTGCTGGATGGCATGGATCTGCGGCAGATCGCCCCGGCCACGCTGCGCCGCAGCCTGGCCCTGGTCGCGGCCGAGCCGCCGCGCCTGCCGCTGAGCCTCGCCGCGCTGCTGCGGCTGGGCCGCCCGGCGGCCGAGGAGGCGGCGCTGCGCGAGGCCTGCCGCCAGGCCGGGCTGGCGGCGGCGCTGGACGCGCTGCCGCTCGGGCTCGACACCCCCTGCGACACGTTGCCGGCCGGCTTCCAGGAGCGGCTCTGGCTGGCCCGGCTGCATCTGCTGCCGGCCCGCGTGCTGCTGCTGGACGAGCCGCCCTGCCACGATGCCGACAGCCGCGCCGCGCTGCTGGCCGAACTGGACCGCCGGCGCAGCGAGAGCACCGTGCTGCTGGTGACCCACCAACCCGAACTGATCGAGGCCTGCGACCGCGTGCTGGTGCTGCAGCAGGGGGCGCTGGCCTTCGACGGCACGCCGCGCGCCCTGGCCGAGCGCCTGGAGGCCAGCCGCCGATGAGCACCGCCCTCAGACCCCACGCCCCCACCGCGCTGCTGGCGCGGCTGCTGACCGGCGAGGAGCGCATCACCGCCGCCAGCCTGTTCGAGGCGCGCGGCGTCAGCCGCCTGTCGCTGGCCGTCATCGGGCTGATCGGCGCCGGGCTGTGCGGCGGGCTCGGCTGGGCGGCGCTGATGCCGGTGGCCGAGATCACGGTGAGCTCGGGCGAGGTGATGCCGGCGGGCTCGGTGCAGCATGTGCAGCATCTGGAGGGCGGCATCCTGGCGCGCCTGCTGGTGGCCGAGGGCGATGCGGTGGAGGAGGGGCAGCTGCTGCTCGAACTCTCCGCCGGCCTCGCCGAGCCGGAGCTGGCGCAGCTGCGCTCGCGGCTGGCGGCGCTGACGCTGCGCAGCGCCCAGCTGGCCGCGGCGCTGCAGGACCGCGACGAGCTGCCCGGCGGCGCCGCCGACGCCTATCGCGACCTGGTGGAGAGCGAGGGGGCGATGCTGCGTGCCCGCCGGCTCAGCCATGCCCGCCAGCGCGAGGTGCTGGAGCGGCAGATCGAGATGCGCCGCGCCGAGATGGCGACGCTGGAGAGCCAGTCCGCCTCGATGCAGAGCCAGATCGGCTATCTGCGCGAACAGGTGAATGGCCGCGCCGACCTGGTCTCGCGCGGGCTGTCGCCGCGCTTCCAGCTGCTGGAATACCAGCGCGAGCTGGCGCGGATGGAGGGCGCGCAGAACGGTCTGCGCCAGGATGCGCTGCGCCTGGCCGAGGCGCTGGGCGAGGCGCAGTCGCGCCTGGCCGAGCTGGAGAGCCGCTACCGCGCCGAGCTGATCAGCGAGCTGGGCAAGGTCACCGCCGACACCGCCGAGCTGCGCCAGGCGATCCAGCGCGTCGAGGACCGGGTCGGCCGGCTGCGCATCACCGCGCCGGTGCGCGGCACGGTGCAGGGGCTGCAGACCCGGACCATCGGCGGCGTCATCGCCCCCGGCACCACCATCCTCGACATCGTGCCGAGCGACGGGGCGCTGCGGGTGGAGGCGCGCATCTCGACCCGTGACATCGGCTATATCCGCCCCGGCCAGCCGGTCGCGGTGAAGGTGCTGACCTATGACTACACCCGCTTCGGCAGCATCGCCGGCACGGTGTCGCGGGTCTCGCCCTCCTCCTTCCGCGACTCCCAGGGCACGCCCTTCTACAAGGCCGAGATCGCCCTGGCGGCCGACCATGTCGGGCAGCGGCCGGAGGCGCGCATCAGCTCCGGCATGACCGTGCTGGCCGATATCCGCACCGGCGAGCGCAGCCTGCTGAACTACCTGCTGGCGCCGATCTACCGCTCCCTCGACGAGGCCTTCCGTGAACGCTGAGCGATCTCCGCCCGCCGGTCCGCTGGCCGGTCCGCTGCCGCGCCGCGCGCTGGGTGCCTGGGCGGGCGCGGCGCTCGCCGGCGGCCTGGCGCCGCGCCGTGCCCGCGCCCAGGCGCCGATGCCGGTGCTGGTCGGCATCGATGCCGAGTTCGGCGTCGCCAGCAGCGCCGCCGCGGACGCCATCCGCCGCGGCGCGCTCTGCGCCATCGAGGAGATCAACGAGGCGGGCGGGCTGCTCGGCGGCCGCCCGGTGGAGCTGGAGCTGCGCGACAATCGCGGCAGCCCGGCGCGCGCGGCGCGCGCCTTCCTGGAGCTGGCGGCGCTGCCGGACATGACCGCGGTGCTGGGCGGCCAGCTGGCGCCGACGGCGCAGGAAATGGCGGGGCTGGCCAACCGTCTGGGCCTGCCGCTGCTGCTGCCCTGGTCGGCGGTGGAGGAGATCCGCGACCCGGCGGTGCCGGAGGACCAGGTCTTCCGCCTGTCGATGCGCGACCGCTGGGCGATGCAGCGGCTGCTGGCGCGCGCCACGCAGCGCGGCTGGCGGCGCCTGGCGCTGCTGGTGCTGAACAATGCCTGGGGCCGCAGCAGCCATGCGGCGCTGCTGGCGGCCGCGCGGCAGCAGCCCGACGCGCCGGAGATCGAGGTGCTGTGGCACAACCTCACCGATGAGGGCATCCTCGACCAGTATATCGGCCTGCGCCGCGGCAGTGTCGATGCGGTGGTGCTGGTGGCGCTGGAGCGGCAGCTGCTGGCGCTGCTGCGCCGCATGGCCGCGCTGCCCGAGACGGAGCGCCTGCCGCTGCTGTCGCACTGGTCGATCTTCGGCAATGCCGCCTATCCGCGGCAGATCGACGCGCCGCTGGCGGTGCTGGATGTGGAGGCGGTGACCACCGTGCTGCCCGGGCGCCTGGCGGCCGCGCAGCAGGAGCGCGCGCTGCGCACCGCGCGCCGCCTGTTCGGGGTGGAGCGGCTGTCCGACATTCCGGCGCTGGCCGGCTTCGTGCACAGCTACGACCTGGTGCACATCCTGGCCCGTGCCGTCGCCCTCGCCGGCGAGACGCGGCCGGCCGGGCTGCGCGCCGCGCTGGAGGGCGTCACCGACCATGCCGGGCTGCTGCGCCACTATCCGCGCCCCTTCGCGCCCGGCCGGCACGAGGCGCTGGGGCTTGAGGATGTGCGGCTGGGCCGGCTGCGCCCGGGCGGGGTGTTCGAGGAGCTGGCGGTATGAGCCCGGCCAGCGCGCCGCCATCGCCCGGCGCGATGGGGCGGCTGCTGCGCCGGCTGGGCCTGGCGCGGCAGATCATGCTGCTGACCGTGCTGCTGGGCCTGGCGCTGGTCGGCGTCACCGGCGGCATCAGCCTGGCCTTCATCCATCACCATCTGCTGGAGGATGTGCGGGAGAAGGAGGAATCGCTGGCCGCGCTGCAGGCGCAGCGCGTGGCGCTGCAGATCAACGCCATCGCCGCCAATCTGGTGATCCTCTCCTCCAGCAGCCTGGCGCAGACGGCGGTGGTCGACAGCGTCGGGCGCGAGACCTATTTCCTGCCGCTGCTGCAGAGCTATGGCCTGACCGAGGGCGTCGCCATCGGCCTCTATGATTATGAGGGGCAGCGCCTGCTGCATGGCCGCGACCCGATGCCCGAAAGCTTCCGCGGCGCGCGCTGGATCGAGCGGGTGATGCACGGGCTCGGCCAGGCCGGGCTGCACACCGCGCCGGACGGGCCGCGCCTGCTGGTGGCGCTGCCCGTGGTCAGCCCCTTCACCCGGCTGACCGAGGGCATGCTGGTGGCGCTGATCGACGGCGAACGGCTGCTGCGCAGCCAGCTCACCGCCTCGCCCGAGCGGCGCTTCTCGCTGGTCGCCGAGGGCGAGCCGATCGCCGCCATCGGCGCCTCGCCGCCGCTGGAGGAAAGCCTGCGGGTGGAGCAGCCCCTGCCGCTGGAGACGCCGCTGAACCGGCTCTGGCTCGGCCTGCGCATGGAGCATGACCGGCGCGCCGCCCTTGCCCCGATGGTGGAGCTGTTCCGCCTGCTGGCCGGGATCGGCGGCGCCGTGCTGCTGGCGATCTTCGGCATCGCCCTGCTGCTGGGGCGGCGCCTGGCGCGGCCCCTGGTGCGGCTGGCCGAGGTGGCCCGCGCGGTGACCGAGACCGGCGGGCTGCGCCATGCCGTGCCGCAGGGCCAGGCCGGCGAGATCGGCGTGCTGTCGGAAGCCTTCCGCGCCATGCTGGCGCATCTGGAGGCGCTGCACGACACGCTGGAGCAGCGCGTCGCCGACCGCACCGCCGAGCTGCACGCGGCGCAGCGCGAGGTGGCGGCGCAGGCGGCGCGGCTGCACGCCATGTTCGAGCAGGCGATCTACCCGATCCTGATCCTCGGCCCCGGTGAGATCATCGAATCCGCCAATCCGGCGCTGCAGCGCCTGCTCGGCTTCAGCCCGCAGGAGATCATCGGCCGGCCCTTCTCCGCCCTCGTCGCCGGCGATCTGCACGCGCTGCGCGCGGTGGAGACCGGCGATGGCCAGCCCGCCGCCCGCGCCACCTGGGAATTCGACGGCCGGCACCGCAAGGGCGGCGTGGTGCCGCTGGAGATGGCGCGCAGCGAGATGGTGATCGAGGGCCGCAGGCTGGAGATGGCGGTGCTCTGCGACATCAGCGAGCGGCGGCGCGTCGACCGGCTGAAGGACGAGTTCGTCTCCACCGTCAGCCATGAGCTGCGCACGCCGCTGACCTCGATCCGCGGCTCGCTCGGCCTGGTCGCCTCCGGCCGGCTGGGGCCGATGCCGGATGCGGCGCGGCGGCTGCTCGACATCGCGCTCGGCAACAGCGAGCGGCTGGTGCTGCTGGTCAACGACATTCTCGACATCCAGAAGATCGAGAGCGGCAGCATGACCTTCGACATGGCCGAACTCGACCTCGCGGCGCTGCTGCGCCAGGCGGTGGAGGCGAATGAGGCCTATGCGCGCCAGCACGGGGTGCGCTTCGGCATCGCCGCCAGCCCGGAGGAGGGCTGGGTGCGCGCCGATTCCGGCCGCATCATGCAGGTGCTGACCAATCTGATGTCGAACGCCGCCAAATTCTCCCCGCGCGAGGGCGAGGTGGCGCTGACCCTGAAGCGCGAGGCCGGCTGGCTGCGCCTGGAAGTCGCCGATCACGGCCCCGGCGTGCCGGAGGAGTTCCGGCCCAAGCTGTTCTCCCGCTTCGCCCAGGCGGATGGCTCCGACCGGCGGGCCAAGGGCGGCACCGGGCTCGGCCTCGCCATCTCCCAGGCGCTGATCGAGCAGCAGGGCGGCCGCATCGGCTATGCACCGCGGCCCGAGGGCGGCAGCCTGTTCTACTTCGCCCTGCCCGAGCTGGCGGAGATGCCGCAGGCCCGCGCGGCCGCGCGCGCCGGGGGGTGAGCCGGCGCCCCCCAGCACAGCCGCTGTGGCGGCGGCTTCAGTGCTCCGGCTGTGCCGCGCCCTCGGCCAGGCCCTCGCGCCAATAGGCGGCGGCGCGGAACTGGCCGCGCGGCAGGCGCGGATCGGCGCCCCAGCGCTCGCGCAGGGCGCGCGCCGTGCGCGCCTCGCAGGCCGCCCAGGCGGAGACGGCGCCCTGCTCCGGCCAGGGCGTCGCGCACACCGCCTGCAGCAGCGGGGCGCCATGCGCGGCGCCATCGCGCGGCAGCCAGCGCAGGCTGAAGCCGGGCGGGTGGCGCAGTGGCTGGAGCTCGGCGGCATCCGCCACCTCGATCAGCGCCACGCCCTGCGCCGCCGGCGGCGCCGCCTCCAGCACCCGGGCGATGGCGGGCAGCGCCGTCTCATCCCCCGCCAGCAGCGACCATTCCTGCAGCGGGATGGTGCCGCCGCCCGGCCCGGTGATGCCGAGCCAGTCGCCCGGCCGCGCCCGCGCGGCGAAGCGCGAGCCGGGGCTGGCATCGCCATGCCGCACGAAGTCGATGTCGAGCTCCCCGGATGCCGCGTCGATGCGCCGGATGGTGTAGGTGCGGCGGGTCAGGGCGCAGCCCTCGAACACCGCCTGGCCGCTGGGGCTGAGCACCGGCCAGCGCGGCTCGTCCTGCGCGCCGCCGCCGGCGCCGTCCTCGGGGATCAGCAGCTTCACATGCAGCATCTCGGCCTCGAAGCGGCCGAGGTCAGGGCCGGCGAAGGTCAGGCGCCGCATGCGCGGGGTGATGTCGCGCGCCGCGCGCAGCCGCAGCGCGCGGAAATTGTGCGGCCGGCCATCCGCCGCCGCCGCGCCATCGCCCCGCCAGACGATGCCCAGCGCCTCGCCGGGGGCGAAGGCGTCGAGATGGCCGGCGACCGTCGCCTTGGCATCCGCCAGCCGGTCGGCATCCTCCGCCTCGATGCGCAGGGCCAGGCCGTCCGGCTCCAGGGCGCAGCGTCGCCGCGCCGCCGGGGAAGGCGATGTGCCGTGCCTCCGGCGTGCCGCCAATGGCCAGCCCATGGCCCGCCATATGGTCGCAGAACCGGGCCAGCAGCGCGCCGGGCGTGGCGGCGCGGGCGCGGGCCTCGGCGGTCATTCGGGTCATGCGGGCTCTCCTCGCGCGGCTCAGGGCGTGGTGGCGGCCGGCAGGTCGACCCAGAGGCTTCCCTCCAGCTTCACCGACAGGAAGCGTTCGTTCAGCGCCGCCAGCGTGGCGGCGGGGTCGAGATCGGCGCAGCGTTCCGGATGCAGCCAGCGGGCCAGGGCCTGCAGCATCAGCAGATGCGCCGGCGTGTCGTTGAAGCCGTGCCAGATGGCGTGGGCGCGGCCCTGCCGCACCGCCGCCAGCCGGTCCAGCTTCTCCCGCCGTACCACCTCGGCCAGCGCGTCCCGCGCCGCCTGCGGCGTCACGCCGGGGCCGAAGGGAATGCCGCCGCGCCCGGCATAGGGGCCGCCGGTGGCCAGATAGACCTGCGGCTCCCGCCCCAGCACATATTCCAGCGCCAGCTCCCCGGTGCTGCCGGGCAGCAGGTCGGCGCCGATATTGTGGCCGCCGGCGAAGCGGATCATCGAATCGAAGGCGCCCTGGCCGGGGGAGGAGCAGCAGGGCGTGCCGCCGGCATGGGCGTGCACCAGGATCGTCGGGCGCTCGGCGAGGCCCGCCAGGCGCTCCGCCACGGCCTGCCGCCCCTCGGCATAGAAGGCGTCGAAGGCGCGGGCCCGCTCCTCCAGCCCCAGCGCGCGGCCGAGCAGCGCGATGCTGGGCCGGGTGTTGCGCATCGGGTCGTCGAAGAAATCGATCGCCATGCCGGGAATGCCGAGCGATTGCAGCCGGTCCGGCAGGGTCGGGCCGAGGCGGCGCAGCGCGCCGGGGCTGAACACCACGAGGTCCGGCGCGGCGGCGATGATGCCTTCCAGCGACAGGCCCTCGCCCTGGGCGCGGGCCACCACCGGCACCGCATCGGCGGCGGGGAAGCGGGCGCGCAGCGCGGCATAGTCGGGCGGGTTCATCCGCCGCAGATCGTCGCCCCAGCCCACCACCAGCGAGACCGGGTCGGGATGCAGCAGCGCCAGCGCCAGCACGTGGCGGCCCTGCACCAGCACCAGGCGGCGCGCCGGGCGCGGCAGGACGAGCTGGCGCCCGGCGAGGTCGGTCAGCGCGATCGGCGCCTGGGCGCGGGCCAGGCGGGGTGCGGCGAGCGGGACCAGGGGCAGCGGCGCCAGGCCGCGCAGCAGGCTGCGGCGGTTCATCGGGCAGGCTCCGGCAGAAGGGGGGAGGGGGCGAAGGCGAAGCGCAGCGCCCGGGCGATGGCCGCGCTGCGGACCGAGCCGTGATCCTCGCCGGCGAATTCGACATGGCCGGCGGTGAGACCGCCGGCGCGCAGCGTGGCGACCAGGGCGCGGGCGCGGCCGGCCATGTCGCGCCCGGCGCGCAGCGCGGCGCGGGGATCGGTGGAGGCCGAAGCGGCGTCCGGCGCCGCCTCCAGCCCGCCGGTGGTGACCAGCAGCGCCGTGCCGGCCGCGGTGGGCGGCGGCGCGGCGGCGAAGGCCTCGGCCTCTGCCAGGAGCGCGCCCTCGCCCCACCAGAGGGAGGGGCTGGCGGCGATCAGGCGGGCGAAGAGGCCCGGGCGGCGCAGCAGGGCGTGCACGGCAAACAGCCCACCCAGCGAATGGCCGAACAGGGCAAGGCGGGCCGGATCGACCGGCCAGCGCCGCGCCAGCTCCGGCAGCAGGGCGTGCTCCAGGAAGTGCAGGAAGGCCGCGGCGCCGCCGCTGCCCTCCGGCCCGCCCGGGATGGCGGGGGTGTAGTCGCGCAGCCGCGCGGCGGGATCGAGCGGCGCCGCCCCGCCATGGCCGAGCCCGATCACCAGCCCGGCCGCCGCGTCGCGCGGCCGGTGGGCCAGGGAGGCGGCGGCCTCCGCCGCCGTCGCGAAGCCCGCCTGGCCATCCAGCAGCAGCAGCACCGGATAGCCGGCGGCGGGCGGCGGCGCCTCCGGCCAGGCGGCCAGGATGCGGTGGGTGGCGGCCGGCTCGCCCGCCGCCCGCATCTCCCACCAGCCGCTGCGCGGCAGGCTGACCGGGGGAAGCGGAAGCGGCGCCGGGCCCGTCACCAGCGCGCCCGCACCGAGCCGAGGATCATCCGCCCCGTGCCGTAGTAGCAGGCGGTGGAGGCGGAGCAGCTGGCCACGTAATCCTTGTCGGCGATGTTGGAGGCGTTCACCGCCAGCTCGACGCCCTGGGCGCGCTCGAAGCGGGCGCCGAGATCGTAGCGCAGCGCGGCGTCGAACAGCGTCACCGCATCGACCTTGAAGGTGTTGGTGTCGTTGCCGTAGGTCGAGCTCAGATAGCGCGCGCCGCCGCCGAGCGACAGGCCGCGCAGCGGGCCTTCATGGAAGCTGTAATTGGCCCAGCCGCTGGCGATGTGGTTGGGCACCTGCGGCACGCGGCTGCCGGCGACGCCCGGATTGTTCGACTTGGTGATCTCGGCATCGATGTAGGAATAGGCGCCGATCAGGTCGAGATTGCTGGTCAGGCTGGCGCGCCCTTCCAGCTCGATGCCGCGCGAGCGGATCTCGCCCTGCGGCACATTGTAGGTGAGGTAGGTCGGGTCGCGCGTCAGCACATTCTGCTGGGTGATGTGGTAGGCGGCCAGCTGCACGAAGCTGTTCATGCCCGGCGGCTGGAACTTCACGCCGACCTCATACTGCTCGCCGGTGGTCGGCTCGAAGGTGCCGCCGCCGCGCTGCGGCGCCTGGGTGCCGGTGTTGGGCAGGAAGGAGGTGGAGTAGCTGGCATAGGGCGCCAGCCCGTTGTCGAACAGGTAGAGCGCGCCGACGCGCCAGGTCACCCGGTCGTCGAATTGCGAGCTGGTGGCGAGATCCGCGCCGCTCGCCTGATGCGTGGTGCTGCCGATGCTGGCGCGGTCATAGCGCAGCCCGACATTGAAGCGCCACCTGCCGAGCGCGATCTGGTCCTGCGCATAGACGCCGAGCTGGTCGAGATTCTGGTTGGTCAGCCCCGCGGGGCCGGTCCAGATCTGCGGGATCGCCTGGTAGTAGACCGGCGCGAAGAGGTCGAGCGAGGGCGCGCTGCCGAGCCCCTGGCGGGCGCGCGCCGAGGTGCGCTGCCAGTCGAGGCCGAACAGCGCGGTGTGGCGCAGCGGGCCGGTGGTGAAGCTGGCCTGCGCCTGGTTGTCCAGCGCGAAGGCATTGGCGTGGTCGGAGACGAAGGTGGCGCCGCGCGTCGCGGTGCGCCCATCGGCGCCGACCGAGCGGATCGAGATGACATTCACCTCGGCATCGATGTGGCTGTAGCGGAAATTCTGCCGCAGCGTCCACACATCGTCGAGCCGGTGCTCGAGCTGGTAGCCGATCGCCGCCTGCTCGCGCGTGTATTTGTCGAAGGCCGGGTCGCCGCCGAAGAAGCCGCGCGGCAGCCGGCCATTCGGGTTGGAGAGCGCCGAGCCCGTGGCGGGGACGAAATTGTAGAAGCCGCCCTGCGGATCGTTCTGGTAGGAGGCCAGCACGGTGAGGGTGGTGCTGTCATCCGGCCGCCAGGTGATGGCGGGCGCGATGGCGATGCGCTCCTCCTCGGCATGGTCGTACTGGGTGTTGGCGGTCCGCGCGATGCCGGTCAGGCGGTAGGTGTAGCGGCCATCCTCGGTCAGCTTGCCGCCGAGGTCGAAGGCGGTCTGCATCAGCGCGTTGCTGCCGGCCTCCAGCCGCACCTCGTTGATGTGGTCGGCGCTGGGGCGGCGGCTGACCAGGTTCACCAGCCCGCCGACGCCGGTCTGGCCATAGAGGACGGAGGCCGGGCCGCGCAGCACCTCGATCCGCTCCAGCAGCCAGGGATCGGTGGCCGGCACGCCGAAATACAGGCCGCGGCCCTGGCGCAGCCCGTCGAGGAAGTTGACGAAGGCCGCGCTGGTGCCCTGGCCGCCGAAGCCGCGCACAAAGACGCTGTCATAGCGGGCGGAGGGCCGCACCTCCGGCAGCACGCCGGCGGTGTAGCGCAGCGCCTGGGAGACGCTGAGCGGCGCCTGGTCGTCGATCTGGTCGCGGGTGACGACACCGACGGATTGCGGCGCCTCGATCAGCGGCGTGTCGGTCTTGGAGCCGGTGGTGGTGACCGGCGCGACATAGCCCGGCGTGTGCTCCCAGGCGCGCCAGGCGGTGGCCTGCACGTCGAGATTGGGCAGCACCACGCCCTCCTCGGCCCCGGCCGCGGGGCCGTTCTGCGCGGCGGCGGGGAGGCTGACGAGGGAGAGCGCGGCGGAGGCCAGCAGGAGGGAGCGCAGCGGGAAGGTCGACATCATGGCATGGCCTCGGCACGGACAGGGGAGGCTCCATGGCATTGTTGAGAATGATCCGCAATAGCGTCTGGCGCGGACCAGCCTCCCGCGGCCGGCCCCGGACCGGCCTTCTCCCCCGCCTCAGGCCGGGCGCACCACCCCGCGGCAGGGGCCGAAGCCGATCGGCACGAAGCCTTCCCGCTCCGCCCGCGCCGCCAGCACCACCGCGTCGCCATCCTCCAGGAAGCGGCGCGTCTCGCCGCTGGGCAGGGTGATCGGCGCGGCGCCGCCGCGTGTCATCTCCAGCAGGCTGCCCAGCCCCTCCGGCCCCGGGGTGGAGATTGTGCCGCTGCCGAACAGGTCGCCCGGATGCAGGTCGCAGCCATTGCTGCTGTGATGCGCGACCAGCTGCGCCACGGTCCAGTACATGTGCCGGGCGTCGGAGCGCGCCAGCAGCATCGGCGGCAGCCCGGCCTCGCGCATCGCGGCGCTCTGCAGCGTGACGCTGAGGCCGAGCGCCAGCGCGCCGCCCCGCTGGTCGGCCGCGTCCCACAGATGGGGCAGGGGGGCGGGGTCGCCCTCGGGGCGCGGCGGCTGGGATGCGCGGAAGGGCGCCATCGCCTCCGGCGTCACCACCCAGGGGGAGATCGTCGTGGCGAAGCTCTTGCCCAGGAAGGGGCCGAGGGGCTGGTATTCCCAGGCCTGGATGTCGCGCGCCGACCAGTCGTTCAGCAGGCAGTAGCCGGCGATGTGGTCGGCGGCCTGCGCCACGGGGATGGGCTCGCCCGGCGCATTGCCGGGGCCGATCCACAGGCCGAGCTCCAGCTCGAAATCCAGCCGCTCGCTGGGGGCGAAGCGCGGCGCGGCGTCGGACGGGGCCTTGATCTGGCCGCGCGGCCGTCGCGGATCGGCCTCTCCCACCCGCACCGAGGAGGCGCGGCCGTGATAGCCGATCGGCACATGCTTGTAGTTCGGCAGCAGCGGATTCTCCGGGCGGAACAGCCGGCCGACATTCTCGGCATGGTGCAGCCCGACATAGAAATCCGTGTAGTCGCCGATGCGCGCCGGCAGCCTCATCCTGCATTCGGCGGCCGGGCGCAGGCAAAGGCGGGCGCGCGCCTCCGCCGCGCTGCCGCGCGCCAGCAGGGCGGAGAGCGCGGTTCGCAGCGCCCGGCGCGGCGCGGCGCCGGCCGCCATGAAATCATTCAGCGTGGCGCGCGCGGCGAGGGTCGCGGCGTCGCGCGCCGCGCCCTCGAACAGCCGCGCATCGAGCGCATCACCCAGCAGCAGCAGCTGATCGCCGATGGCGACGACACCCTGCGCCGGCGCGTCGCCCGGCTGCGCCACCCCGAATGGCAGGTTCTGGATCGGGAAATCGGCATGGCCATCGGCGCCCTCGACCCAGCTGCGCAGCGCCGGGTCATGCGTCGCATCCAGCGCGGCGCTCATGCCGGGTCGCGCCGCGCCGGGTCGAAATGCCGTTCCAGCCTCTGGCCATACAGCGCGTAATCGGCCTGGAATTGCGGCGCCTCGGCGGCATAGCGGGTGACGCGCTGCGGCAGCCGCGTCTCGAACATGAAGGCCAGGGTGCCGGAGAGCTTGTGCGGCGCGAGCGTCGCGCGGCTGGCCGCCTCGAAGGCGTCGCGGTCGGGCCCGTGGCGGCAGCATCGCGTTGTGCAGCGAGAAGCCGCCAGGGGTGAAGCCGCCGCCGGTCTTGGCGTCATAGACGCCCTCGATCAGCCCCATGAACTCGCTCATGACATTCATGTGGTACCAGGGCGGGCGGAAGGTGTTCTCGGCCACCATCCAGCGCTCCGGGAAGATGACGAAATCCACATTGGCGGTGCCCGGCGTCTCGGAGGGCGCGGTGAGCACGGTGAAGATCGACGGGTCGGCATGGTCGAACAGCACCGGACCGACCGGCGAGTAGCGGCGCAGATCGTATTTGTAGGGCGCGTAATTGCCGTGCCAGGCGACGACGTCGAGCGGCGAGCGGTCGATCGCCGCGCGCCACAGCGTGCCGCCCCATTTCACCGTCAGGGTGGAGGGCGCCTCGCGATCCTCATAGGCGGCGACGGGGGTCAGGAAGTCGCGCGGATTGGCCAGGCAATTGGCGCCGATCGGCCCGCGCTCGGGCAGGGTGAAGGCGCCGCCATAATTCTCGCAGAGATAACCCCGCGCCGGCGCCTCGCCCGGCAGCTCGGCGCGCAGCTTCACCCCGCGCGGAATGACGGCGATCTCGCCCGGCGCGATGTCGATGATGCCGAATTCGGTCCAGAGCCGCAGCGCGCCCTGCTGCGGCACGAACAGCATCTCGGCATCGGCGTTATAGAAATACTCGTCCCGCATCGAGCGTGTGGCGAGATAGACATGCGCCGCCATGCCGGCCTGCGCCCCCGCATCGCCCGCCGTGGTGATGGTGCGGATGCCTTCCAGCAGCGAGATGTCTTCCGGCGGCAGCGGGATCGGATCCCAGCGCATCGGCGCCGGTGGCAGTTCCGTCTCCGTGCAGGGGGCGCTGCGCCACAGGCCGGGGTCGATCCGCTCGAACCGTCCCCAATGCGCGACGGTGGGGCGGATGCGGTAGAGCCAGCTGCGCTCATTGCTGGCGCGCGGCGCGGTGAAGGGCGAGCCGGAGAGCTGCTCGGCATAAAGCCCATAGGCGCAGCGCTGCGGCGAGTTGCGGCCGATCGGCAGGGCGCCGGGCAGCGCCTCCGTCTCGAAGCCATTGCCGAAGCCGGACATGTAGCCGGGCGAGGCCGCCGGGCCGCGCCGGCCGCCGGCCGGACCGGTATTCTGGCCGGCCTCCTGCGTCACTCCATCGGGCATCGGCTGCTCCTCCCTGTTGCGGCCTGTTCCGGCCTCGGGGATTCCTATATCGTCTCAGATGAGATGAAAAGCCGAAGCGTCACCCCTGCCCCCGATGCCGCATCCGAGGCGCTGCAACTGGAACAATTCCTGCCCTACCGCCTCTCCGTCGCGGCGGAGGCGGTGAGCAGCCTGTTCGCCAGCCGCTACCAGCAGCGTTTCGGGCTCTCCATCCCGGAATGGCGGGTGGTGGCGGTGCTGGGCCAGCAGGGCGAGGCCACCACCCAGGCGGTGATCGAGCGCACCGCGATGGACCGGGTGCGAGTCAGCCGCGCGGCGATCCGGCTGGAGGATAAGGGCCTGGTGGAGCGCCGCGCCGTGCCGGGCGACCAGCGCGCCCGCGTGCTGCGCCTGAGCCGCCGCGGCCGCGCCGTCTATGCGGAGATCGTGCCGCTGGCGCGAGCGCTGCAGGCGGCGCTGGCCACGGCGCTCAGCGCGGCCGAGCAGCAGGCGCTGGGCCGGCTGCTCGACAAGATCGGCGCCCGCACCCGTGAACTGGCGGGGGCGGCACCCGACTAGGCCTCAGCGCGGCGCCGGGGTGGCCGGGTCGCGCGGCGCGGCGCTGCCGTCGCGCGGCGGGATCACCGGCGTGGTGCCGGGGTCCGGCGCCGGGGGCGTCACCCGCATGTCACGGTCGCCGCCCGGCGGCACCGGGATCACCCCGTCGCGCGGCGCCGGCAGCGGCCGCGCCCCGCCATCCGGAAGGGTGGGGGAGGGCTCGGCCGGCGCCACCCGCTCCGGCGGCGCGCTGCCGGGGCCGGGCGGCTGCGCCGGCGTGGCGCCGCTGCCTTGCGCCAGGGCGGAGCCGGCGATGATCAGCAGGCTCAGCACCAGGAAGGCCAGCAGCGGGCTGGCCAGCGGCCCCGGCCGCCAGGGCCGCGCGCGCGTGCCCGGCGGCGCCATTCCATGCCCGGGCATGGCCCGGCCTGCGATCTCGCTCATCCCGTTCCTCCTGCCTCGCCCGGGCCCGGCGGATCCGGGCACCCAGGAGCAGAACGACAAAAGCGGCAGGAGGTTCGCGAAGCGCCTGGCCGGGGCGGCGGAATCCTCAGCCCGGCGGCGGCGGGGCGCGGCGGGCCGGCAGGCTGAGCAGCCCGGCCAGCGCCGTCGCCAGCGCCGCCAGCAGCAGCCAGGATTGGTGCAGCGCCGCCTCGGCCAGCGGCGGCGACAGGACCAGGCGCGGCAGCAGGCCGATGAAGAAGGGCAGCAGCAGCGTCGCCAGGCCGCGGGCCAGCAGCGCCAGCCCGATCGCCGCCGCGCTGCGCGCCGGCGGCACGGCCTCCAGCAGCGCCAGCAGATTGCCCGTCTCGAACAGGCCGCGCCCGGCGCCGAAGCCCAGCATGACCAGCACCAGCAGCGCCCCGGGCGTGCCGGGCGGCAGCGCGGCCAGGGCCAGGATGGCCAGGGTCAGCAGCAGCGCGCCGGCCAGCGGCAGCACGCCGCGCGGCAGCCGCCGGGCGCGCCAGCCGCCCAGCAGCGCGGCCGCGCCCCCGGCCAGCACCGCCAGCGCCACCAGCCCGCCAAGGCCGGCGGGCCGCATCTCGCTGAGGGCGAGCAGCCGGCTGATCAGCGCCACCTCCATCACCGCCAGGCCCAGCGCGCCGGACAGCAGCGCCGCCAGCGCCCAGCCCGGGCCGGGCCGCGCCAGCAGGTCGAGCGGCAGCAGCGGCACCAGGCCGCGCCGCTGGCGGCCGAGCTGCTGCCACAGCCACAGCGCCAGCGCCATGAGGCCCAGCACCAGCAGCAGCAGCGCCGCCAGCGGCCGCGCCAGGCTGAGCTGCAGCGCCGCGATCAGCAGCCCGGTGCAGAGCAGCCCCAGCAGCGCCCCCGCGCCGTCATAGGGCGGGCGCGGCGCCGCAGCCTCCGGCGGCAGCGCCTCGGGCAGGCTGAGCCAGGCCAGCAGCCAGGCCGCCAGCACCAGGATCAGGCCGGGCAGCAGCATGGCGCCGGGGCCCACCCGGTAGAGCAGCAGCCCGGACAGCCAGGGCAGCAGCAGCAGCGCCGCGGCGCCCGCCAGGCTGGCGAGGCCGAGCGCCAGGCCCAGCCGCGCCTCGGCGAGGAGCTGCCGCAGCAGGGCGAGCCCGCTGGCGGTGAGGGCGGCGAAGGCGACGCCCTGGGCCAGGCGCAGCCCGAGCAGCGGCCAGAGCGCCAGCGGCAGCACCATCGGCAGCGCCAGCAGCCCGCTGGCCGCCAGCGCCGCCAGGAAGCAGCGCCGCGCGCCGATCCGCTCGGCCAGCGCCGCCAGCGGCAGCGCCGCCAGCAGGATGCCGAGCTGGAACCCCGTGGCGAAGGCGGGCGTGGCGGCGGCCGGCAGCCCCAGGCGCTGCAGCTCCAGCGGCAGCAGGATGGAGGACAGCGCCCCCGGCAGCAGCGTGGCGGCCAGGCCGAGCAGCACGGCCAGCACGGCCTGGTTGTGGCGTTCCCGCACGGGGGACCTCTTGGGCGGTGGTGGCTCCCCCCTGCGGGCGGCGCGGCCGGGCGGTCAAGCCGGGCGCGTTCACAAGCGCGCGGCGCGGCGGCGGCACGCGGCCTTCCGGCCTGCGGCGACGCTGCAGCATCTTCCGCTTACGCATTGTTTCTGCGGTAGAATTTATGCCCCGACGGGGCATTTGCCAGGGATGCGGCCGGCGCCCTATACGGGGCGGGCAGGGCCGGAGCGGCCCTGTCACGGGGGCAGGCCAGCCGGAGGGGCGGTGGATAGCGAGGAGATCCGGTTCGGCGCCTTCACGCTGCGCCCGGGGCGGCGGCAATTGCTGCGCGGCGACACGCCGGTGCGCATCGGCCAGCGCGCCCTGGACCTGCTGATCGCGCTCGCCCGCCGCCCCGGCGAGGTGCTGGACCGCGACGCGCTGCTGCCCGCCATCTGGCCGGGCCGGCATGTCGAGGATTCCAATCTCCGCGCCCAGATGGCCGCGCTGCGCCGCGCCCTGGGGGAGGGCGAGGCCGAGGCGGAGACCGGCCATGTGCTGACCATTCCCGGCCGCGGCTACAGCTTCGTGGCCCCCCCGCCCGACGCCGCGCCGCCCGGCCCGGCCGGGCCGGTGCCGACCGCGCCGGCGCCATTCGCGCCGGCGCCGCCCGAGCTGGCGCAGCCCGACATGGCGCCGCTCGGCACCCTGCCGCTGCGGCTGCAGCCGGTGCTGGGGCGCGAGGCGGATGCGGCGCTGGTCATCGCCCGGCTGCGCGAGCGGCGCTTCGTCAGCCTGATCGGCGCCGGCGGCATCGGCAAGACGACGCTGGCGCTGAGCCTGGCCCGGCAGCTGGCGCCGGATTATGCGCAGCCGCCGCTGTTCGTCGATCTTGGCACCCTGGCCGATGGGACGCTGGCCGCCGGCCGGCTGCTGGCCGCGCTGCAGGCGGAGGCCGAGGCGCGGCCCGGCACCGCCCGCCCGGCCTCGCTGGGCGCGGCGCTGGCCGGCGCGCGCCGGCTGGTCATCCTCGACAGCTGCGAGCCGGTGATCGGCGCCGCCGCCGCCCTGGCCGAGCAGCTGCTGCAGGCGGCGCCGGCGCTGCACCTGCTGGCCACCAGCCGCGAGCCGCTGCGCGCCGAGGGCGAATGGAGCTACCGCCTGCCCTCGATGGCGGCGCCGCCGGCCGATGCGGCGCTGGGGCCGGAGGCGGCGCTGGGCTTCCCCGCCGTGGCCCTGTTCGTCGAGCGGCTGCAGGCGGCCGGCGCGGCGCCCCCGGACGCGGCCGGGCTGGCGCTGATCGCCGGCATCTGCCGCCAGCTGGACGGCATCCCGCTGGCCATCGAGCTGGCGGCGACGCGCGCCGCGCAGCTCGGCCTGGCGGCGCTGGCGGCGCGGCTGGATGACCGCTTCCGCCTGCTGATGCAGGGCCGCCGCACCGCCCTGCCGCGCCACCAGACGCTGCGCGCCACGCTGGATTGGAGCCATGAGCTGCTGAGCCCGGAGGAACAGCGCCTGCTGCGCCGCCTGGCGGTGTTCCAGGGCTGCTTCTCGCTGGAGGCGGCGCTGGCGGTGGGCGGCGGGGCCGAGGCGGCCGATCCGGCCGAGGCCGCCGCGCTGGTCGACCGGCTCGGCCTGCTGGTCGACAAATCCTTCCTCGCCCTGCAGGCGCGCCCCGGCGGCACCGCCTATCGCTGCCTCGACACCACCCGGCTCTACCTGCTGCAGAAGCTCGAGGAGGCGGGCGAGGCCGAGGCCGTGGCGCTGCGCCATGCCCGCCACTACGCCGCGCTGTTCGAGGCGGCGGAGCTGCTCTGGGCCAGCCTGCCGGTGGCCGAGGCGCGGGCACGGCTCGCCCCCGACATCGACAATCTGCGCACCGCCATCGACTGGGCGCTGGGGCGCGGCTGCCAGGTGGAGACCGGCATCGCGCTGACCCTGGCCGGGGTGCCGCTCTGGTCGGCGCTCGGCATGGTGGAGGAGGCGCGCGACCGGCTGGACACCGCCATCGCCGCCTTCCGCGGCGAGGTGGAGCAGGATCCGCGCCTGGGCATGCGGCTCTACGCCGCGCTCGGCACCATCACCGTCTTCCTCTCCGGCACGCTGGAGGCGGCCTGGGTCAACACCCTGGTCTTCGCCGAGCGGCTGGGCGATGTCGAGCACCAGCTGCGCGCGCTGAACGGGCTGGCGCTGAGCGCCATGCGGCGCGACTACCGCGAGGCGCTGGCGCATGCCCGCCGCTTCCGCGACATCGCCTGGCGCGAGGGGCAGCGCGATGACGGGCCGGTGGGCGACCGGCTGGTCGGCTACATCCTGCACATGCTGGGCGAGCAGGCGGAGGCGCGCCGGCTGACCGAGGCGATGCTGGAGCGCTACCCGCAGCGGGCGCTGCAGCCGCACCAGACCAAGCTGAATTTCTACGACCAGCGCATCCTGTCGAAGAGCACCCTGGCGCGCATCCTCTGGCTGCAGGGGGAGAGCGCCGCGGCGCTGGCCCTGGCCGATGAGACGGTGGAGGAGGCGCGGGCGCTCGGCCATCCCTTCAGCCATTTCTTCGCCCTGGCGCTGTCCGCGGCGCCGCTCGCCTATCTGGCCGGCGACACGGCGCGCGCCGCCACGGCCCGCGCCACCATTCTGGCCGAGCTGCGCCAGGTGCCCGGCTGGGTGCTGTGGGGCGAGGCCTATTGGGGTCTGGAGATGACCGGTGAGGCGGCACGGGCCGAGGAGGGGCTGGCCCTGCTGCGGCGCAGCCTGGCCGCCATGCCCGACACCGCCTTCAGCCGCCGCATCCCGGTCTTCCATGACGGGCTGGCCCGCGCCGCGCTGCGGCTCGGCCGGCCGGCGGAGGCGCTGGCCATCATCGACGCCGCGCTGGCCGATGCGCGCGGCTGCGGCGAGGCCTGGTACGAGCCGGAATATCTGCGGCTGCGCGGCGACGGCCTGGCCGCGCTGGGCGCGCCGGAGGCCGAGATCCTGGCGGCCTATGAGGCGGCGCTGGCGCTGGCCGGGGCGCAGGGCGCGCGGGCCTGGTCGCTGCGCGCCGCGACCAGCCTGGCGCGGCGTCGCCCGGCGGCGCGCGACGCGCTGGCGGCGCTGCTGGCGCGGCTGCCGCCCGGCGAGGACACGCCGGACCGGCGCGCGGCGCTGGCGCTGCTGCAGCCCGGCTGAGGCCGCGCCCGCCGCCGCCGATCGCGGCAGGAACGGCCAAGACGCCGCCCCCGCCCGGCCGCAGGCTGGTGCCCCCCCGCTGCGCCGGCAGAGGGGCAACATGGCGAGGAATGCGGCGTGTCGGTCAGCTTGATGGGCAAGGTGGCGCTGGTCACCGGCGGTTCGCGCGGCATCGGCCGGGCCACCGCCCTGGCGCTGGCGCGCGCCGGCGCGGCGGTGGCCATCAGCTACCGCGCCGATGACGTGGCCGCCGCCGGGGTGGTCGGCGCCATCGAGGCCGCCGGCGGCCGCGCCGCCGCCTTCCGCGCCGACCAGGCCTCGGCCGACCAGGTGCACCGGCTGGTGCGCGGCGTGCGCGAGCGCTTCGGCGGGCTCGACATCCTGGTCAACAACGCGGCGCATTTCGCCAGCGGCGCGGTGGACGACCCGGACAGCGACGGGCCGGCCCTGGCGGCGATGGCGGCGGTCAATCTGGGTGGCGTGACCGCCGCCATCCGCGCCGCGGCGCCGCTGATGCGGCGCGGCGGGCGCATCATCACCCTGGGCTGCGCGGTGGCCGCCCATGTCGGCGCGCCGGGGCTGGCCGACTATGCCGCCTCCCGCGCCGCGGTGGTCGGCTTCAGCAAGGGGGCGGCGCGCGATCTCGGGCCGCTCGGCATCACGGTCAATGTGGTGCAGGCGGGCCCGATCAACACCGAGCGCAACCCGGCCGATGGCCCCTTCGCCGCGCCGCAGCGCAGCGGCACCGCGCTGGGGCGCTTCGGCGAGCCGGAGGAGGTGGCGGCGGGCATCCTGTTCCTGGCCAGCCCCGCCGCCTCCTTCGTCACCGGCACGGTGCTGGCGATCGATGGCGGCTATGGCGCCTAGCGCCGTGGCCTGACCCCCGCCGCGCCGCCGCCGCGCCCCCGGGCGGGCTTGGCAGGGCGGCGGCGCCGACGCAGTTTGCGCCGCATGACCACCCTGTTGACCCGCCGCGCCCTGGCGAGCGGTGCCCTGGCCAGCGGCGCCCTGGGCGGGCTGGCGCTGGCCGCCGCCCGGCCGGCGCGCGCCGCGCCCGCCCGGCTGCGCCTCGGCCTCGCCGCCAGCCCGACCACGCTCGACCCGCATTTCCACGCCGATTCCGCCAATTTCGCGCTGCACCGCCACCTGTTCGAGGCGCTGCTGCAATGGAGCGCCGATGGCCGGCTGCTGCCCGCCCTGGCGCGCAGCTGGGCGCCGCTGCCCGGCGGCGGCTGGGCGCTGCGCATGGACCCCGCCGCCCGCTTCGCCGATGGCCGGCCGGTCACCGCGCGCGACGCCGCCGCCAGCCTGGAGCGGGCGATGACCATCCCGCACAGCCCGGCCCGCTACACCCCCTTCCTGGCCGGGCTGCGCCGGGCCGAGGCGGTCTCGGCCGAGCTGCTGCTGCTGCACACCGACGGCCCGGCGCCGCTGCTGCCGAACGGGCTGACCACCATCCTGGTGGTGCCGGCGGACACCCCCGCCACCCCCGCCGGCGCGGCGCTGCCCGGCAGCGGCCCCTACCGGCTGCGCGAATACCGCCAGGGGGAGGGCGCCTGGCTGCAGCGCCACCCCGGCTGGTGGCAGGCCGCCTCGCGCGGCCTGCCGGCCTGGGCGGAGGTGGCGCTGCACGCCATGCCGGTGGACAGCGCGCGGCTGGCGGCGCTGCTCTCGGGCGAGCTGGACCTGATCGACAATGTCCCGCCGCGCGACGCCGCGGCGCTCTCCCGCCAGGCCTCGCTGCGCCTGGCGCGGCAGGAGGGCACGCGGGTGATGTATCTGATGCTGGGCCAGCGGCCCGAGCTGGCGCCCGGCCGGCCCAACCCGCTGGCCGACCGGCGGGTGCGCCAGGCGCTGTCCCTGGCATTGGACCGCGCCGCGCTGGCACGCCAGGTGATGGATGGGGCGGCGGTGCCGACGGCGCAGATCATGCCGCCCGACCGCGCCGCCGCCGAGCCGGCGCTGCGCCCGCCCCCGCCCGACCGCGACGCCGCCCGCCGCCTGCTGCGCGAGGCCGGCTATGCGGAGGGCTTCACCCTGCCGCTGCTCGGCACCACCGACCGCTTCACCAATGACGAGCAGATCCTGCAGGCCGTGGCGCAGATGTGGCGCCAGCTCGGCATCCAGGCCGAGGTCGAGGCGCTGCCCGCCGCCGCCTTCCTGCCGCGCTTCGCCGCCGGGCGCTATGGCGCGGCGCTGTTCGGCTGGCTGACCGGGCCCGGCGAGCCGAACAGCGTCTTCACCGCGCTGCTCTGCGGCCGCGACGCGGCGCGCGGCCGTGGCGCGCTGAACGGCACGGGCTATGCCAATGCGCGGCTGGACGCGCTGGTCGACACCGCGCTGGCCAGCGCCGACAGCGCCGCCCGCCAGGCGCTGTGGCGGCAGGCGACGCGGCTGGCGCTGGCCGAGGATGTCGCCATGCTGCCGCTGTTCCACCAGGCGAGCCTCTGGGCCTCGCGCCGCGGCATCGCCTATGCGCCGCGCATCGACAGCCTGACCCTGGCGATGGATGCGCGGCCGGAGGGCTGAGCCGCCGCGTCGGGGAAGGACACGGCAGATGGAGACGGCGGCGCCCTGCGTGTAGAGAGCCGGCAGCGGCCCGCCGCCCCGCCCTCCTGTCCGGGGCGTCCGCCGGGCCGGAGGAGCCCATGCGCAGACACGACACGCCCCGCCTCGCCGCAGCCCCCGCCGCCATGCCCGCCGCGGCCCCGTCGCCCGCCGGGGAGGCGGCGCCGGAGGATCCGGTGCGGGCGCTGGAGACGGCGATCGCCGAGGATATCCATGCCGGGCTGCTGCCGCCCGGCACCTGGCTGAAGCAGATCATGCTGCAGGAGCGCTACGGCCAGAGCCGCGGCGATGTGCGCCGGGCGCTGGACCGGCTGGTGGCGCAGCGCCTGGTCGAGCACCTGCCGAACCAGGGCCACCGGGTGCAGCTGATGGACCCGGCGCGGCTGGAGGAGTTGCGCCAGGTGCGCATGGTGCTGGAGGGCGCGGCGGCGGAGCTGGTGCCGCTGCCGGTGCCGCCCGCGCCGCTGGCCCGGCTGCGCGCCCTGGCCGATGCCTTCGCCGAGGCGGCCGCGCAGCGCACCATCCTGGACCAGAACGAGGCCAACCTGGCCTTCCACGCCGCGCTGCTGGAGCTGTGCCCGAATCGCGAACTGGCCCGGCTGGTGATGGAGACGCGGCTGCGCATGCCCTCGGCGCCGCTGACGCAAATGGGCGCGGCCGGGCTGGGTGGCGGAATCGGCGCGCCAGCACCACGCCATGGTCGCGGCGCTGGAGGCGGCGGACCGCCCGGCCTTCTGCGCCCTGGTGCGCGGCCATATCCGCGCCGGCACGCCCCCCACGCCGCTGCCCGCCGCGGCCGCGCCGCGCCGCCCGCGCCGGGGCGCCGCGCCGCCGGGCTGAGCCGGGTCGATGCTCACGGGCGATTGACACCAAAATTGGTACCAGTTTTGATGCCGCTTCCGGGGCGCGCCGATGCGCGGCGGGCGGCGCGACGCGCCCCGTCTTCCCCGCAAGAGGAGTGTCCGCCCGATGTCCCGTCCCGCTCTCACCCGCCGCGGCCTCGGCCGCGCCGCGCTGGCCCTGCCGCTGCTCGCCGGCCCGGCCTGGCTGTCCGAGGCGCTGGCGCAGGCGGGGGGCGGCCAGGGCGGGCGGCTGCGGGTCGGCATGGCCGCGCCCAACACCACGCTGGACCCGCATTTCCAGAGCAACGCGCCGAACAACGCGGTGGCCAGCCACATCTTCGACGCGCTGGTGACCAATGACCCGGCCTCGCGCTCGCAGCCCGGCCTGGCCGAGAGCTGGCGCACCGAGGGCGATACGCGCTGGATCCTGACGCTGCGCCAGGGCGTGCGCTTCAGCGATGGCAGCCCCTTCACCGCCGAGGACGCGATGGTCTCGCTGAAGCGGGCCAACGACCTGCCCAGCACCGCCTCCTTCCGCACCTACACGCGCAGCATCAAGGCGATGTCGGCCCCCGATCCGCACACGCTGGTGCTGGAGACCGATGGCCCCGACCCGCTGCTGCCGAATTCGCTGAGCCGCATCCGCATCATCAGCGCGAAGCAGGCGGAAGCCACGACGGCGCAGTTCAACGATGGCAGCGCCGCCATCGGCACCGGCCCCTTCATCTTGCGCGAATACATCCCCGGCAACCGCATCCGCCTCGCGCGCAACCCGCATTGGTGGGGCGGCGCCCTGCCCTGGGAGGAGGTGATCCTGGTGCCGGCCACCGATGATGGCGGGCGGCTGGCCTCGCTGCTCTCGGGCGATCTCGACATCATCGAGGCGGTGCCGTCGCAGAGCAGCGCGCGGGTCAAGGCCAATCCGCGCTTCCAGCTGATCCGCGGCATCTCCGGCCGCGTCGTCTATCTGGCGCTGGACCAGGCGCGCGACGTCACCCCCTTCATCACCGACCGAGCCGGCCGCCCGCTGGAGCGCAACCCGCTGAAGGACATCCGGGTGCGGCAGGCGCTGAACCTGGCGATCAGCCGCCAGGCGCTGGTCGAGCGGGTGATGGAGGGCGATGCCGTCGCCGCCTCCCAGTTCCTGCCGAAGGGTGGCGCCGGCACCTCGGATGCGCTGGAGGTGCCCGCCTATGATCCCAACCGCGCCCGCGCCCTGCTGGCCGAGGCCGGCTATCCGGACGGGTTCCGCATGGTGGTGCACGGGCCGAATGACCGCTACGTCAACGACGCCAAGATCGTGCAGGGCATCGCGCAGATGTTCACCCGCATCGGCATCGAGGCCCAGGCCGATGTCATGCCCTGGTCGGTCTATTCCGGCCGCAGCTCCCGCGCGGATTTCAGCCTCTCCCTGGTCTCCTGGGGGGTGAACACCGGCGAGACCTCGAACCCGCTGAAGGCGATCCTCGCGACCTATGACCGCGCCGCCGGCATGGGCGCCAGCAACACCGGCCGCTACAGCAATCCGGAGCTGGACCGCCGCCTGCAGCAGGCGCTGCGCACCATGGACGACAGCGCCCGCAACGCGCTGCTGGCCGAGGCCTGCGAGATCGGCTTCCGCGACCAGGCCATCCTGCCGCTGCACCATGAGGTCTCGGTCTGGGCGGCGCGCCAGGGCCTGACCTATGCGACGCGCGCCGACCAGTACACCCTTGCCATGGGCGTGGGCCAGGGCTGAGCCCGGGCCGACGCCGCACCAGGACCAGCCGCATGACCGACGCCCCGGCCACCGCCGAAGCCACCGCGCGCGCCCGCGCCATCTATGATCTCGGCCCCACCGTCATCTTCTCCTGCAAGGCGGATCCGCGCTTCCAGTACTGCCTCTATGTGCCGCCGCAGGTGGGCAAGGGGGCGAAGGTGGATCTGCTGGTGGCGGTGCATGGCACCGGCCGCACCTCCTTCCTCGATTTCCGCGACGGCTTCTCGGAGTTCGGGCGCTGGAACGATGTCGCCATCCTCTGCCCGATCTTCCCGGTCGGCGTGCGCGGCGATGGCGCGCGCAGCGGCTACAAATACATGCAGGAGGGCGAGATCCGCTACGATCTGCTGCTGCTGCAGATGGTCGAGGAAGTGGCGGAAAAATACGGCCAGGACTGGTCGCGCTTCGCCATGTTCGGCTTCTCCGGCGGCGGGCATTTCACGCATCGCTTCGCCATCCTGCACCCGCAGAAACTCTGGGCGGCCAGCATCGGCGCGCCGGGCTCGGTGACGCTGCTCGACCCGGCGCGCGACTGGTGGGTCGGCATCCGCGACATCGGCGCGCGCTTCGGCATCGACTTCAATGCTGCTGCATTGGCGCAGGTGCCGGTGCAGATGGTGGTGGGCGATGCCGATCTCGAGACCTGGGAGATCACCCACAAGCCCGGCGGCACCTACTGGATGGAAGGCGCCAATGATGCCGGCCGCACCAGGCCTGAGCGGCTGGCGACACTCGCAGAATCCTTCCGCCAGGCGGGGGTGTCGGTGCAGCTCGACCTGGTGCCGGGCGTGTCGCATGACCGCATCAAGGTGCTCGACCGGGTGAAGGACTTTCTGGCCGATGTGCTGGCCCGGCGCCGGGGCCAGGCGGCATGAAGGGCATGATCGTCGCGCCGCAGCCCGAGGCGGCGGAGGCCGGCGCCGCGGTGCTGAAGCGCGGCGGCAATGCGGTGGACGCCGCCATCGCCGCCGCCTTCGTGCAGGGCGTGGTCGACCCGCTGATGTGCGGCATTGGCGGCTTCGGCTCCATGCAGGTCTATATGCCGAAGCGCAACCGGCACGAGATCCTGGAATTCTACGCCCGCGCCCCGCTGGCGGCGACGCCCGATATGTGGCTGGACCGGCTGCGCGGCCAGTCGCGCGACGGCTTCGCCTTCCTGCTGGAGGGCGGCATCAGCGAGCAGGGGCATCTGGCCGTCTGCACGCCCGGCAATGTGCGCGGCTATGCCGAGGCGCTGTCGCGCTACGGCACCATCGGCTGGGAGGAGGCGATGGCGCCGGCCATCGCCGAGGCGCGACGCGGCGTCATGGTGCGGCCGCATATGCACTGGTTCTGGACGCAGGATCAGGCCGCCAGCGGCCAGGTCAACACCGCCGACAAGCTGCGCCTGACCGCGACCGGCCGGCGCGTTTTTTTCCGTGAGGATGGCAGCCCGAAGCGTCCCGGCGACATCCTCCACAACCCCGACCTGACCCGCACGCTGGAGCGTCTGGCGAAGGGCGGGCCGGAGCTGTTCTACCAGGGCGAGCTGGCCGAGGAGATCGAGGCCGATTTCATCGCCCAGGGCGGGCTGCTGCGCGCCGAGGATCTGGCGGCCTATCGCCTCTCCGTCGCCGCGCCCATCTGGGGCGAGTATCGCGGCCACCGCATCGCCACCAGCCCGCCGCCGGCCAGCGGCCTGTCCATGCTGCAGATCCTGCAGATGCTGGAGCATTTCGACCTCGGCGCGCTGGAGCACAATGGGGTGGAGCATGTGCGGCTGCTGGCGGAAGCCATGAAGCGCATGACGCTCGACAAGGACCGCCATATGGGCGACCCGGATTATGTCGAGGTGCCGGTCGAACGCCTGCTGTCGAAGGAGTATGCCGCCGAGCAGGCCGAGGCGATCCGCCGCGGCGAGCGCGCGGTGGTCAGGCGCCTCGACCGCTCGCAGCGGGAGACGACGCATCTCTCCGTGGTGGATGGGGAGGGCAATGCGGTCGCGATGACGCACACGCTGGGCAGCCCGTCGGGCGCCATCACCGAGGGGCTCGGCTTCATCTACAACGGCACGATGAGCCGCTTCGACCCGCGCCCGGGCCGCGCCGCCTCGATCGCGCCGGGCAAGCGCCGCGCCAGCTCCGCCGCCCCCACCATCGTTTTCAGGGACGACAAGCCGCTGATCGTGATCGGCGCGCCGGGCGGCAGCTACATCGCGCCCGCGGTGGCCCAGGGCATCATGAACGTCATCGATTTCGGCATGTCGATGACCGAGGCCGTGGCGGCGCCGCGCATCGTCGCCGTCTCCGACAGCATCGATGTCTCGAACCGCGTGCAGCGTTCCGTCACCGACGCGCTGCAGGCCGAGGGCTATGACGTCAAGCGCTCCTGGCAGAGCTACGCCTTCGCGGCGCTGCACGGCATCCTGCTGCGCGATGGCGTGCCGCAGGGCGGCGCCGACCCGCAGCGCGACGGCATGGCGCTGGCGGTGCGCTGAAGGCGCGTCCGGGCCGGCTGGTTAGCGCTGCTAACCAGTGCGTCCAGGCCTGGCGGGCTGCCGCCGCGGCGGCGAAGGGGCCAGATGGGCAGGCATCCGCAATCGCGGGGCCGGCCCGGCCCCGCCAGCCCGAAAGGTCCGAATCATGGCCCAGACCAAGCTCCGCCGCCCCCTGCTGGTCGGCCTGACGGCAATGGCCGCCGGCCTGGCCGAACCCGTCGCCGCCCAGCCTGGAACGGCCCAACCCGCCGCGCCGCACCCCTATGTCGGCATGTGGGTGACGCAGGACAATCGCGTGCGGCACGAGCTGCTGCCCGACAACCGCTATGTCGAGGCGCGCGGCCAGCGCGAGGCCGCCTATCGCGGCCGCTACGAGGTGCGCGGCGACGAGATCTTCTACTGGGACGACACCGGCTTCACCGCCGATGGCCGCTTCATCGACGGCGTGCTGCATCATGGCGGCATGATCCTCTACCGCCGCACCCCCTGACCCGCGGCGCGAGCGGGGCGCTGCCCTGGCCAGGCCAGCGCCCCGCCGGCTATCCTGGGGGGCGCGCCGCCGCCGGGGGGGCGCCCAGAGACAGGTCCGCGCCGATGCATGGCGAATACAAGGTTCAGGGCGGCAAGCTCGTCACCGTCGATGTCGAGGTCGAGGGCGGCATCATCCGCCAGGCGCAGATCGCCGGCGATTTCTTCCTGGAGCCGGCCGAGGCGCTGGACGACATCCGCGCCGCCATCGAGGGGCTGCCGGCAGATGCCAGTTCCGAGGCCATCGCCGCCGCCATCCGCGCGAAGCTGCGCCCCGATGCGGCGCTGATCGGCTTCAGCGCCGAGGCGGTGGCCATGGCGGTGCGCCGCGCGCTCGGCATGAGCAATTCCTGGCGCGACCATGACTGGCAGATCATCGAGACGCCGCCGCTCGCCCCCGCCCTGCATCTGGCGCTGGACGAGGTGCTGGCGCGCGAGGTGGCTTCCGGCCGCCGCGCGCCCACGCTGCGCTTCTGGGAATGGCAGCGCCCGGCCATCATCATCGGCGCCTTCCAGTCGCTGCGCAACGAGGTGGACCTGGCCGCCGCCGCGCAATTCGGCATCGAGACGGTGCGCCGCGTCACCGGCGGCGGCGCCATGCTGGCCGAGCCGGGCAACAGTGTCACCTATTCGCTCTACGCGCCGGGCGCGCTGGTGCGCGACCTGACCTTCGCCGATTCCTACGCCTTCCTCGATTCCTGGGTGCTGCAGGCGCTGATCTCGCTCGGCATCGACGCCGTCTACAAGCCGCTGAACGACATCTCCAGCAGCAAGGGCAAGATCGGCGGCGCGGCGCAGAAGCGCTATTCGGCCGGCACCGTGCTGCACCATGTGACCATGGCCTATGACATGGACGCGGAGAAGATGGTGCAGGTGCTGCGCATCGGCCGCGAGAAGCTCAGCGACAAGGGCACCACCAGCGCGGTGAAGCGCGTCGACCCGCTGCGCAGCCAGACCGGCCTGCCGCGCGAGGAGATCATCCGCCGCATGCGCGAGACCTTCGTCGCGCTGCATGGCGGCACCGCCGGCCAGATCACGCCCGGGGAATGGGCCGCGGCCGAGACCCTGGCGGCGGAGAAATTCTCGTCCGAGGCCTGGCTGCGCCACGTGCCCTGACGCGCCGCGGCAGGCGGGCCGGGAACCCGGCACGGGGTCAGGCGGTATAGGCTGGGTGCGGCCGGCCTCGGCCGCCCTGCCCAGTGGAGGAGCCCGATGCGCGCCAACGCCCCCGGACCGAGCCATGAGGCGCTGCGGCGCCGCGCCCAGGCGATCCTGGACGGTGCCGAGGACCCGATGCTGGACCTGTTCCCCGAGGATCGGGCGAAGGTGATGGAGGAGCTGCGCCGGCTGCGCCAGCAGGCCGCCGAGCCCGGCCCGCCGGAACCGGTGCCCGGGCTGCGCCTCTAGCCGCAGCCGGCACGGGAGGCCGCAACCCCGGCTGCGGCGCAACATTAAATCCCCGTAAGTTTTGGAGGCGGGGCGCATGGCGGTGCAGGGATCGGTGGTGGTGGTGACGGGCGCCTCGGCCGGGGTGGGGCGGGCGACCGCGCTGCGCCTGGCGCGGCAGGGCTGGCGGGTCGGGCTGATCGCCCGCGACGCCGCGGCGCTGCGGGCGCTGGCGGCCGAGATCCGCGCCGCCGGCGGCCGGGCCCTGCCGCTGCGCTGCGATGTGGCGGAGGCCGAGGCGGTGTTCGCCGCCGCCGCGCAGGCCGAGCGCGAACTGGGCCCGATCGAGGCCTGGGTGAACAACGCCATGGTCACCGTCTTCGCGCCGGTCGCCGACCTCACCCCGGAGGAATTCCGCCGCGTCACCGAGGTCACCTATCTCGGCACGGTGCATGGCAGCATGGCGGCGCTGCGCCATATGCGCCCGCGCGGGCGGGGCGTGCTGTTGCAGGTGGGCTCGGCCCTGGCCTATCGCGGCATCCCGCTGCAGAGCGCCTATTGCGGCGCCAAGCACGCCATTGTCGGCTTCACCGATTCCCTGCGCACCGAGCTGCGCCATGAGGGCAGCGCCATCGCGGTGACCGAGGTGCATCTGCCGGCGGTGAACACGCCGCAATTCGGCTGGGCGCGCACCACCTTGCCGCGCGCCCCGCGCCCGGCCGGCGGCACGGTCACCCCCGACACCGCGGCCCGCGCCATTGCCGCCGCCCTGCGCCGCCCCGTGCGGGAGGTCTGGCTGGGCGGCTCCAGCCTGGTCGCCATCCTCGGCAACATGCTGGCCCCCGTGCTGGCCGACCGGCATCTGGGCCGCAACGGGGTGCGGGGGCAGATGGATGACCGCCCGCTGGACCGGCCGGCGGAGGGCAATCTCTTCGCGCCGGTGCCCGGGCGGCACCGCAGCGAGGGCGAGTATCCCGGGCGCGACGGCGCGCTGCGCCTCTCCGGCCAGGCGGCGCGGCTCGGCGCGGCGGGGCTCGGCCTGGCGGCGGCCGGGCTGGCGGGCTGGCTGCTCGGCCGCGCGGGGCCGCGCTGATGCCGGGGCAGGGCGGCTTCGACCTGCCGGCGGTGCCGGATCTCGACCCGGCGCGCCGCGACTACCGGCCCATCGCCGAATACGGCTTCATCGGCGACGGCCATGGCAGCGCGCTGATCGCCGCCGATGGCTCGATCGACTGGGCCTGCCTGGAGCGCTTCGACGCGCCGCCGATCTTCTCCCGCCTGCTCGACCGCCGGCGCGGCGGTTTCTTCCAGATCCGCCCGGCGGCATCCTGCCGGGTGGAGCGCCGCTATGCCGAGGCCACCAAGACGCTGGAGACCCGCTTCACCACGCCCGGCGGCGCCGTGCTGCTGCGCGACGCGCTGGTGCATGGGCCGGAGGCGGAGGGGTTCGACCGGCTGTTCCGCGGCCTGCTGGGGCTGCGCGGCGAGGTCGTGCTGCTGCTGCGCTACCAGCCGCTGCGCGGCTTCGCGACCGAATTCCCGGCGCTGTCGGCCGGTGCCGGCCCGGTCGCCATGGCGGGCGGCCCCTGGCTGCACGGCGCCGCCGGGTGGCAGCCGGACGGGCAGGGGCTGGTCGCCACGCTGCGCCTGGCCTCGGGCGGCCAGCAGGATTTCGTCCTCACCCCGCAGGCGGAGGACCGGCCGGAGTGCTTCGCCGCGCTGCAGGCGGAGTCCGAGGCGCGCTGGCATGGCTGGAGCCGCCAGGGCCGCTACACCGGGCGGTGGGAGGCGATGGTGCGCCGCTCCGCCATGGTGCTGAAGGCGCTGACCTATCGGCCCACCGGCGCGCTGGTGGCGGCGCCCACCACCTCGCTGCCCGAGGAAATCGGCGGGGTGCGCAACTGGGATTATCGCTATTGCTGGCTGCGCGATGCCTGCCTGTCCTTCTACGCGCTGAAGAAATACGGGCAGCTGCAGGAGGCGGAGGCGTTTCTCGGCTTCATCCGCCGCCTGCCGCACCGGCCCGGCCAGCCGCTGCCGCCGCTCTTCGACCTCGAGGGCCGCACCGAGCTGGCCGAGGCGGAGATCGCGCATTTCGAGGGCTATCGCGGCAGCCGCCCCGTGCGCACCGGCAACGAGGCCGCCCAGCAGCACCAATACGACGTCTATGGCCAGGTGCTGGACCTGTTGCATCTGCACCGGGCGCTGGGCGGCGAGCTGGACGCGGCGCTGACCGGCATCGGCACCAGCATGGCCGATCTGGTGGCCGCCAGCTGGCGCGAGCCGGATGCCGGGCTGTGGGAGCCGCGCCTCGAGCCGCAGCGCTATGTGCATGCGGCGATGATGAACTGGGTGGCGCTGGACCGCGCCATCCGCCTGTTCGGCGACCGGCCGCACTGGGTGGCCGAGCGCGACGCCATCCTTGAGGCGGTGCGCAGCCAGGGCGTGCATCGCGAGGGCCACCTGACCCAGGTGATGGGCGGCGAGGCGGTGGATGCCGCGCTGCTGCTGGCGCCGATGCTGGGCTTCCCGCTCGGCCGCGCTGTGCTGGCCCGCACGGTGGACCGGGTGATCGCCGAGCTGGGCGAGGGCCCGCTGGTCCATCGCTACCGGCATGAGGACGGCCTGCCGGGGCAGGAGGGCAGTTTTGTGCTGTGCGCCTTCTGGCTGGTCGATGCGCTGCTGGTGCTCGACCGGGTCGAGGAGGCGCGGGGGCGGTTCGACGCGCTGCTGGCCATGGCCAACGACCTCGGCCTCTATGCCGAGGAGATGGATGCGGATGGCAGCTTCCTCGGCAATTTCCCGCAGGCCTTCAGCCATCTCGGCCTGATCCACAGCGCCCTGCTGATGGATCTGTACGAGGAAGGCGGCAGCGCGGCGCTGCGCGGCAGCTATGCCGACCGCGCCCTGCGCGAGACCGCACGGCGCCGCACCGCCGCCCGTGGCGGCCCGGCGCTCAGCCCTGCGCCACCAGCACCTCGGTGATGCCGGCCTGGCGGAAGCTCTCCGCCATCTCGCCGCCCTGGCTGTCGGTGACCAGGGTGTGGACGCCGCTGCAGCCACAGATCTGCAGCCGGCTGACGCGGCCGAGCTTGGCATGGTCGGCCAGCAGCACGGGGCGGCGGCTGCGCTGCAGCATCAGCCGCGCGATCTCCGCCTCGGCCTGCATGAAATTGGTCGCGCCCTCCCGCGGGTCGAGCCCGACCGGCGAGACGAAGGCCAGGTCGACATGGTAGCGCGCCAGCTCGGCCATGGTGGCCTCGCCGCAGAGGCCCGGCATCTCGGCGCTCAGCACGCCGCCCACCAGCCGCGTCAGCGCTGTTCCGGGCCGGCCGCGCAGCGCCTGCGCCACCTCCAGCGAATTGGTGATCACGGTCAGCTCCGGTATCGGCCGCAGCGCGGCGGCCAGCAGGGCGGTGGTGCTGCCGGCATCGATGAAGCAGCTCTGCCCCGGGCGTGGCAGGGCCGCGGCGGCGCGGGCGATCGCCTCCTTCTCGGCGCGGCGCTGCTGCAGCCGGTGCGCCAGTGGCGGCTCCGGCTGCGCCTCGACCAGCACGGCGCCGCCATGCACGCGGCGCAGTAGCCCCGCCTGCTCCAGCTCCACCAGGTCGCGCCGCACCGTCTCGCGCGAGACGGCGAGTTCCTGCGCCAGCAGATCGGCCGAGAGCTGCCGCTGCGCGCGCAGCCGCTCGACGATCAGGCGATGCCGTTCCTGGGACCACATGGCCGGAGCTTTGCCGTCCGGCCGGGCGGCCCGCAAGCCGCATTTTGCGTTTGTGTGGAATTTTGACGGTTTGGGCCGATAAAACCAAAAAACTCCACAAACGTCATCAAACCGTTATCGAAGCCGGGGATGCTCCGCCGCCTCTCAAGGACGGATTCCCATGGCGACGACAGTCTTCACCGATCTCCAGAGCCAGTCCCTCCCGGCCCTGCCGGGCGGCGCGGACCAGGCGCTGCGCTTCCCCGCCGCCACTGCGGAGGGCGGTTTCCACGTGCGGCCGGGCCTGTCGGGCAGCCTGACCAGCTACAGCCTGGTCTATGACCTGCTGATCCCCGCCGGCGCCGAGAGCCGCTTCACCGCGCTGCTGCAGACCGATCTCGGCAATGCCAGCGATGGCGACCTGTTCATCCGCAACGACACCGGCAGCGGCGGGATCGGCATCGGCGGCACCTATGAGGGCGAGATGGGCTTCGGCGCCTGGCACCGCCTGGCCTTCACCTTCTCCGATCTCGGCAATGGCAAGACGCTGCTGGCCAAGTACATCGATGGCGAACTGGCCGGCCGGCAGGAGGTGGAGACGGCGCGCTACGCCATCGACGGCCAGCAGGGTTTCCTGATCCTGGCCGATGAGGATGGCGAGACCAATGCCGGCGCGCTGGGCGGTTTCCTGTTCCAGCCCGGCGTGCTGAGCGCCGAGCAGGTCGCGGCGCTGGGCGGCCCGCGGAGCGGCGGCATCCTGCCGGAGGGCGAGGCCGCCACGGGCGCGACGCAGTTCGATTTCGCGGGCGGCGATCTCGGCGCCGGCTATGGCCCCGGCAGCCTGGCGCCGCGCGACCCGGCGCAGGCGGGCGAGGTGGGGGAGCTGGGCCAACTCGGCCTGCCGCCGCTGCCCGACGCGCCGGAAGGCGTGCTGCGCCACCCCGCCGCCGACAGCCAGCAGGGCTATCTGGTGAAGCCGGGCATCGCCGGCCCGATCACCAGCTACAGCCTGGTCTATGACCTGCAGATCGACCCGGCGAGCATGGCCAATTACGCCGCCCTGTTCCAGACCGATCTCAGCAATGGCAGCGATGCCGAGCTGTTCCTGCGCTGGACCGGGGAGGGGGTCTACGGCACCGGCATTTCCGGCCAGTATGAAGGCGCCGCCAGCGGCGCCGGCTGGCACCGCATCGGCTTCACCCTGGCCGACCAGGGCGACGGCAATTCGCTGCTGATGAAATACATCGACGGCGTGCTGGTCGGGCAGCAGAGCGTCTCCACCGCGCGCTTCACCATCGATGGCGATCGCGGCTTCCTGCTGCTGACCGATGAGGATGGCGAGGTCGCCGCCGGCTTCCTGGCCGGTTTCGCCTTCACCGATGTGGCGCTCTCGGCGGCGCAGATGCAGGCGCTGGGCGGCACGCAGCCGGGCGGCATCTTCGCCGCCGGCAGCGCGCCCGGCCATGCCACCCAGTTCGATTTCGAGGGCGGCGATTTCGCCGCCAGCTTCGGCGACGGCACGATGAACCGCCGCACCGTCGATGGCAGCGTCATCGGCGAGGCCGGCCAGCTGGGCGCGACGCCGCTGCCCGGCAGCCGCAACGAAGCGGTGATCGGCTTCCCCGCGACCGAGCCGGGCGATGGCTATGCCATCCTGCCGGGCGGCGAGGCGCCGCTCTCCAGCTACACCCTGGTCTATGACCTGCTGATCCCGCAGGGGCAGGCGGGCGAGTATGGCGCCCTGCTGCAGACCGGCCGCGAGAATGGCGGCGATGCCGAGCTGTTCCTGCGGCTGGCGGCGGATGGCACGATCGGCCTCGGCATCGCCGGCCAGTATGATGGCGCGATGCGCTTCGACAGCTGGCACCGTGTCGCCATCACCGTGCAGGATGCCGGCGACGGCACGGCGCGGCTCGGCAAATATATCGACGGCGTCAAGGTCGGCGAGCAGAGCGTCGATGCGGCGCGCTTCACCATCGACGCCGCGAAGGGCTTCATGGTCTTCGCCGATGATGATGGCGAGACCTGGTCGGGCTGGCTGAACAGCCTGCATGTCACCGACCGCGCCATGGCGGAGGGCGAGATCGCGGCGCTTGGCGGCGCGCAGGCCGGCGGCGTGCTGCCCACCGCCCCGGCCGAGGGCCACGCCACCCAGTTCGACTTCACCGGCGGCGCGCTGAGCCCGAGCTATGGCGAGGGGCAGATGGTGGAGGTCGGCCTCTCTGCCGGCCCGGTGCTGCTGCGGGGCCTGGCCGACCAGCGCGTCACGCCGGCGCAGCAGAGCCTGGAGCTCGATCTCGACGGCGTCTTCCAGGGCGAGGGGCTGAACTACAGCGTCACCACCTCGGATGGCCGCACGGTGACGGGCGCCACGGTGCAGGATGGCAGGCTGGTGCTGAGCCTCGGCGCCATCGGCTATGACGATGTCACCCTCACCGCGACCGATGCGGCGGGCAACAGCGTCTCCGACAATTTCCGCCTGCGCATGGCGGGGGAGAATGCCTACACCATCGCGGTGATGCCCGACACGCAGGATTACGTCTTCGCCGGCAATGGCCAGAAGATCCTGAACGGCATGACGCAATGGCTGGCCGACAATGCCGCGACGATGAATCTGCGCTTCGTGATGAGCGTGGGCGATGTCGTGGCCAGCAACCAGCCGGCGCAATGGGACATCGCCAAGCAGGCCTTCGCCACGCTGAACGGCATCACCCCGTACTCGGTGCTGCCGGGCAATCACGACCAGGGCAGCAATGGCAGCGCCAACCAGTACACCTCGCTGCTGGACCAGTATTTCACCGCCGACTACATGCGCGAGCATTCGACGCTGGGCGGCACCTATGACCAGGAAGCCGGCTCCACCAACAATGCCTGGTACGGTTTCGAGGGCGCCGACGGCACGCAATGGATCGTGCTGGCGCTGGAATTCGGCGCACGCGACGATGTGCTGCGCTGGGCCGGCGAGGTGCTGGATGCCCACCCGCAGGCGCGCGCCATCCTGACCACCCACCACTACACCAATATGGGCACGCGCGCCGACAACTACTCCGGCCCGCTCTTCGCCGAGGGCACCGGCAAGGATTACGGCATCGGCAGCAGCGCCGAGAACGCCAATGACGGCGAGGATATGTGGCAGGGCTTCGTCTCGAAGCACAGCAACATCTCCTTCGTCTTCTCCGGCCATGTGTTCGGCGACGGGGCGGAGACCATCGTCAGCTACAACGAGGCCGGCCAGCCGGTCTACCAGATGTTCGTCAACTACCAGAACGGCGTGGCGACCGAGGTCACCGGCAATGGCAACCCGGCCGAGGGCGGCAATGGCGGCAATGGCGCCATCCGCCTGGTGACCATCGACCCCGACAACAACGCCGTCTACACCGAGACCTATCTGAGCGCGAAGGGCGAGTACCTGACCGGCGCGCGCGGCGATGCCGAGCCCTCGCGCGATGGCTCCGGCGGCGGCGCCGGCGGCCCGCAGATCCCGATCCAGCCGATCCAGTTCGGCAGCACCACCGAGCTCGGCCTGCCCGCCCTGCCGGATGGCGAGGGCCACGCGATCAGCGCGCCGAAATTCGACCCGAATAACGGGTTGCGGGTGAAGCCGGGCTTCGCCCCGGCCGATGGCGGCGGCAATTTCGACGCCTACACCCTGGTCTATGACCTCCATCTGCCGGAGCAGGGCGGTCTGGCCTCGCTGTTCCAGAGCGACCTGAACAACATCACCGATGGTGATCTCTGGCTGAACTTCCGCGACGGCCACGCGCTGATCGGCACCGATGGCCAGGATGAGGGACGGCTGCCGCTGGAGGGCTGGCATCGCCTCGCCATCACGCTGGAGCGGATCGGCGAGGGCGGCTCGACCTTCACCATGAACAAGTATGTCGACGGCGTGCTGCAGGGCAGCCAGACCGTCGGCGCCGCCTACAATATCGGCGAGCAGGGCTTCCTGATCTTCGCCGATGACAGCGGCGAGACGCCGCTGTTCTCGCTTTCCTCCTTCGCCTTCCTCGACACCGCGCTGAGCGGCGAGCAGGTGGCGGCGCTGGGCGGCGTCACCGCTGCCGGCCCCTTCGCGGCGCCGCCCGCCGGCGCGCGCGGCGTGCAGTTCGATTTCGAGGGCGGCGACCTCGCCCCGAGCTTCGGCGATGGCAGCCTGTCGCAATCGATCGGCAGCGGCGGCCAGCAGCAGCTGACCGGGCGCTATCGCGAGCATGAGGAGACGCTGCTGGGCGCCGATCTTGGCACGCCGGGCGTGCAGTTTCGCGCCAGGGCCGGCGATGACCAGGTGGTGGAGGCCGCCGGCGCGGAGGGCGCGCTGGTGATGCTGGATGGCAGCCGCTCGGTCGACGCGCTGCGCCAGGTGGTGCGCTATGAGTGGCTGGACGCCGATGGCACGGTGATCGCGACCGGCGCGCGGGCGGAGCTGTCGCTGGAGGCCGGGCTGCACCGGCTGACGCTGCGCGCGACCGATGCGCGCGGCACCGCCAGCACCGATGCGGTGAAGATCGCCGTCACCGATGGCGACACGCTGTTCTTCGACAATTTCGACGATGGCGACGCGCTGGGCTGGCGCAGCCCGGGCGGCAATTGGCAGGTCAAGGGCAGCGTGCATTCGCGCGACGTCGCGATCGAGGGCATCGCGGCGCCCGAGGGCATGCTGCGCGCCTATGATGGCGCCTCCGGCATCATGAGCTGGCAGGGCCAGGGCAGCGCCGAATGGTCGGGCTACACCGTCTCCGCCACGCTGCAGGCCGAGGACCAGCGCGCCTTCGGCCTGGTCGCCTACTACCAGGACGATGCCAACCACTACCGGCTGAGCTTCGATGTGGCGCGGCATGAGCGGCTGCTGGTCAAGGTGCAGAATGGCACCGAGACGGTGCTGGCGCGCGAGACCGCGACCAGCCCCTTCGACCGCGACATGGCGGTGGAGCTGGCGCTGCGGGACGGCCAGCTGCTGGCGACCCTGGATGGCGAGGCGCTGTTCGGCGGCCCGGTGCGCGACGCCACGGCGCCGCTCTCCGGCGGCACGGTCGGCTTCTACAGCGAGGGGCAGCGCCAGGTGCTGTTCGACGACCTGATGGTGCACAAGGGCACGCTGCTGGCCGATGCCGGCAAGGCGGTGCGCGTCATCGACAGCGATGGCGACGGGGTGGCGGAGATCGATCTCTCGGCGCTCGCCAGCCTCGGCCTGGACGAGGCCAGCACCATCCGCTGGAGCCTGGACGGACAGACCCTGGCCGAGGGGGCGGAGGCGCGCGTCACGCTCGGCACCGGCACGCATCTGCTGCGCCTCGACCTCGACGGCGCGGGCGGGCATGACAGCGACATGGTGCAGGTCACCGTCACCGCCGCCGAGGATCTGCTGCTGCGCGAGGATTTCTCGGCCGGCAGCCCCGCCGGCTGGCGCTTCGTCGATGAGGGCGAGATCGGCCTGGAGGCGCAGTGGAGCGTGGTGGACGGGGCGCTGCAGCAGAGCTCCAACCGCTACAGCCGCCAGCTCGGCGGCAGCGGCGACACGGCGCCGAGCTCGGAATGGAACCTGAACTGGAGCCCGCTCGGCGATGGCATCTTCGCCCTGCGCAAGGGCAGCTATGCGGTCTATGAGGGGGAGGGGGCGTCCGCCTGGGCCGATTACGCGGTGGAGCTGCGCTTCACCGCGCCTTCCGGCGGCGGCGCCGGTGTGCTGCTGCACTACAAGGACGCGAAGAACTACTACAAGCTGGAATTCGACAACCAGACCGGCCTGGCGCAGCTCTTCAGCCTGAAGGACGGCATCGAGCAGACGTTGTGGCAGGGTCCGGTGCGCTACGATGCCGATGGCGACAACCATCTGCGCACCGAGATCGCCGGCGGCCGGCTGCAGGCCTGGCTGGACGGCACCGCGCTGTTCACCAGGCCGATCGAGATCCACGACACCGAGCAGGGCAGCGTCGCGCTCTACAATTGGGGCAATGCCGGCATCCGCTATGATGATGTGCAGGTGACGCGGCTGGAGGCGGCGCCGGGGGTGCGGCAGGTGCTGGGCGGCGCCGGCGACGACCTGCTGCAGGCCGGCAGCGGCAATGTGCTGGTCGATGGCAAGGCGGGCCACGACACGGTGGTGCTGGGCGGCGCGATCGCCGACTACCAGATGCTGCGCCAGGGCGACGAGCTGATGCTGAGCGCCGAGGCGGGCGCGGTGACGCTGCGCAATATTGAGGCGGTGCGCTTCGCCGATGGGCTGGTCGATCTCGCGGGCCCGGGGCTGTTCGACGCGCTGCACTACATGCAGGCCAATCCGGATGTGCTGGCCTCCGGCCTGTCGGCGGCAGCGCATTACCAGCAATTCGGCTGGCGCGAGGGGCGCGACCCCAATGCGGTGTTCTCCACCAGCGGCTATCTCTCGGCGCATGGCGATGTGGCGGCGGCCGGCATCGACCCGCTGCAGCACTATCTGCAGTTCGGCGCGCGGGAAGGGCGCGACCCCTCGGCGCAGTTCGACGCGCAGGGCTATCTGGCGCGCAACGCCGATGTGGCCGAGGCCGGCATCGGCGCGCTGGAGCATTACCTGCATTTCGGCCTGGCCGAGGGCCGCGGCGCCAGCCCCGCCATCGGCCAGCGCATCGAGGCCGGGTTCGACGCGGAATACTACCTGCTAGCCAATGCCGATATCGGCGCGGCGGGGCTGGATGCGCGCAGCCACTGGCTGCAATTCGGCCAGGCGGAGGGGCGCAATCCCAACGCCCATTTCGACACCGATTTCTATCTGGCGGCCAATCAGGATGTCGCGGCGGCGGGGGTCGACCCGCTGGCGCATTACATGAGCTTCGGCTGGAAGGAGGGCCGCGATCCCTCCGCCGGCTTCGATGCCGAGGCCTATCTGCGCGCCCATGCCGATGTCGCCGCGGCCGGGGTGAACCCGCTGGAGCATTACCTGGTCTTCGGCCATCTGGAGGGCCGGGCGCTGAGCGACCAGCCGCTGGGCTGAGCGGGGGGCGGGCGCAGCCCGCCCGCCCTCCGGTTGCGGGCGCCGTGCCGGGAGCGATCCCGGCATGGCGCTCCGGGCCGGGCGGCAAGGCCGCATGGCGGCGTTCGCAATTCTCCAATAAGAATAGTTATGTAAAATTCTTTGGGTGCTGGGCGGCGCCGGCCTTTTTGCGGCGCGCCGACCGCCCGCGCGTCAGGCGCCTTGCCAGCCGCGCTTGCCTCCTTCCGCCGGGTATGAATTAACGGGACGACATATCCAGGGCCTGGCCCTGCAAGCCGGATCTTTCGTCCCATGCCGCCTGCCTCGCCTTCGCTGCCTGTCGCGCCGAACAGTGCCGGGGCGTCCTGCGCATGACGGGCGTCGCGCTGCTGGAACAGGCCGAGGCGGCGCTGCGGCGCGGCGACGGCGCGGAGGCCGAGGCTCTGCTCCGCCGCGCCGCCGAAGGTCCGCGCCCCGGCCGCGCGCGGCTGCGCCTGGCCCGGCTGCTGCTCGACCAGGAGCGGCTGGCGGAGGCGGAGGCGCCTCTCCAGGCCCTGCTGTCCGCCCAGCCCGCCCCCGGCGAGGCGCTGGGCCTGCTGGCCGAGCTGCGCCAGCGCCAGGGCGCCCTGGCGGAGGCCGAGGCGGCGCTGCGCCAATGGCAGGGCGGGCAGCCGGAAGCGCTGAGCCCGGCACTGGCCCTGGCCCGGCTGCTGCGCCACCAGGGACGCGACGCGGCGGCGCTGGCCGGCCTGCAGGCGGCGCGGCTGCACCACCCCGACAACCCCAAGCTGCTGCTGCCCCTGGCCGAGCTGCTGCAGCGCTGCGGCCGGCCGGCCGAGGCCGCGCCGCTGCTGGCGCGGCTCGGCACCGTGCCGCATGGCCCCGCCAGCGGGCTGCGCCTGGCGAAGTTGCTGCTGGCCGCGGAACAGCCCGCAGCGGCCGAGACCCTGCTGCGCAGCCTGGCGGAGCAGGCGCCGCGGCCCGCCGTGCTGGAGATGCTGGGCCGCCTGCTGGAGCGCCGGGGCCAGAGGGCGGAGGCCGAGGCGGTGCAGCGCCGGCTGCTGGCCGCGGCCGATGATCCGGTGCCGCCGGCGCTGCGTCTGGCCCGGCGGCTCACCGCCGATGGCCGGGTTGCGGAGGCCGCAGCCCTGCTGCAGGCGCGGCTGGCGGACGCGCCCGAGCAGCCGCAGCTGCTCCTGGCCCTCGCCCGGCTGCGTCTGCGGCAGCATGAGGACGAGGCGGCGCTGGCCCTCTTCGAGCGTGCCGTGGCGCAGGCCGGGGCCCCGGCCGAGGCCTGGATCGGCCTGGCGCGCGCCTCGGCGCGCCTGTTGCCGATGGTCGAGGTGCTGGAGCGGCTTCGCCGGGCCCGTCGCGTCGCCGCCCCCCATCCCGGGCTGGACCGGGAGCTGGCGAGCAAGCTGCTGCGTTTCGGCGCCTGGGACGAGGCGGAACGCCTCCTGGCCACGGCCAGGGCCCGCTTCCCGGAGGATGCGGAGCTGCTCCGCCTCCGCCAGCGCCTGGTCCTGCTGAAAGGCGGCCATGCCGAGGCCGAGGCGCTGATCCAGGACCTGCCCGCCGCCACGCCGGCGCAGCGCCAGCTCCGGCTGCGCCTCCTGGCCGGGCTGCGCAAGGCGCAATGGCGGCTGGAGGAAGCGCTGGCGCTGCAGGAGCAGGCCAGCGCCGCGGAGGGCGCGCAGGCCCAGGATTTCCGCAGCCTGGCCGAGCTGCGGCTGATGACACTCGACACGCCGGGGGCGCGAAGGGCCCTGGCGCGCGCGCTGCAGCTCGACCGCCACAGGCGGCAGAGCAATGTGTCACAGAGCCTGGCTGGCGAGATCCTGAACGATTTCGCGACGGATTCCGAGGCGCTGGAGGCCGCGCGGGCGGCGCGCGGGCTGCAGGATTGGCGGCAGGTCCTGGACAGCTTCCCCCACCATACCGGCTGCGCCATGGCCTTCCTGATCGCCCTGCGCCGCGAAGGGCTGCTGGCGCCGCGGCCGGCGGGCTCCGGCCAGGCCATCCCGCGCCGCATCCACCAGTTCTGGGACGCGCCGCCGCCCCCGGCGGATGTCGCGGCGCTGGTCGGCAGCTGGCAGGCCTGCAACCCGGGATGGGAGCACCGGCTCTACTCGGCCGAGGCGGCGCGCGGCATCCTGGCCGCGCAGCCCGATGCCCGGCTGCTGCGCGCCTTCCGGCGGCTGCCCTCGGTGACCGGCCAGGCGGATCTGTTCCGCCTGGCATTGCTCTTCAGCGAAGGGGGCGTCTATGCCGATGCCGATGACCGCTGCGTGGCGCCGCTGGACGGGCTGGTGGCCGGGCGCGAGCTGGTGCTGCGGCAGGAGCATTACGGCTCCGCCGGCAACAACATCATCGCCGTGCGGCCGCGCCACCCGGTGATCGGCGCGGCGCTGGAGCAAGCGGTGCAGGCCGTGCTGCGCGGCGACCGCGAATCGATCTGGCTGTCCAGCGGACCCGGGCTGCTGACTCGCTGCCTGGCGGCGCATCTCGCGGCGGATGCGGCGCATCTGGAACAGCTGGGCCAGGGCGTGCTGCTGCTCGACCTGCATGAGATGCAGCGCCACTGCGTCTCCGGCTGCAATGCCTCCTACAAGCAGTCGCCGGACTACTGGCAGGCGCGCGAATTCCAGCGTCAGGACGGGCCGGCGGCGCGCTGAGCCATGGCCGCGCCTGCGCCGCGCTTCACGCAGCCTTGTCCGCCCCCTGTCGCATTGCCGCCCGATTTGGCCGTTGCTCTGGCGCGATCGTTCAGGAGAGGAAACCGATGCGCCCGATCATGCACGCCCTGCTCGCCGGCTGCGCCCTGCTGCCGCTGACCGCTGCCTCCGCCCTGGCCCAGAACGCCGCCCCGCTGCCGCAGCCGGGCGCCGGCGCGCCGCCGCCGCGGCTGGTGATCGGCGCGCCCGGGCGCTGCGAGATGACGGTGGAGGGCGATCCGCGCCCCTGCACCAGCGGGCTGGTCTATGTGCAGAACGCGCAAGGGGTGATCCTGCTCTCGGTGCAGTCGGGGCCCGAGGTGACCATCGGCTTCCAGGTGGCGAGCGACCGCCAGCCGCGGCCGGAGGAATACCACATGACGCTGTCGCGCATGCACACCTCGATCAATGGCCAGACCGCCGCCAAGGATGTCGAGGGCAGCTGCGAGCTGAGCCTGTCGACCGATGGGCAGATCTGGCACCGCGCCGTCTGCCGCGCGACGGATCGCAGCCGGCGCACCACGGTGGTGACCTTCACCGGCAATGGCCAGCCGGTGCGCGCGGCGCGGCCGGGGCAGGAGGACGCGCCCCAGGGCGGTGCGGCGCCCGATGGCGCCGCCCCGGGTGGCGCGCCGCAGGATCAGGCGCCGCGGCCCGCCGCGCCGCAGGCACCGGCCGGCCGGCCGGGCTGAGCGCCGGAACACGTTCCGGCCAGCGCCATTGCGTTTCGGCAACGGCAGAACACGTTCGCCCTGGACAAGCGCGCGGGGGGAAGCGGCCGTAGGGTGCGGCCACCGGGTGGCGGCCCGCGATCGGCGCGGCGCCGCATCCGCCCCGCCCGCACAGGAGATCCGTGCATGCCTCGCTTCACCGCCAAGGACGGCACCAGCCTCTACTACAAGGATTGGGGCAGCGGCCGCCCCGTGGTCTTCAGCCATGGCTGGCCGCTGTCGAGCGATGCCTGGGAGGCGCAGATGCACTTCCTGGCCGGCCAGGGCTTCCGCTGCATCGCGCATGACCGGCGCGGCCATGGACGTTCCGAGCAGCCCTATGCCGGCAACGAGATGGATACCTATGCCGACGATCTCTACACGCTGCTCGAGCTGCTCGACCTGAAGGATGCCGTGCTGGTCGGCCATTCCACCGGCGGCGGCGAGGTGGCGCACACCATCGGCCGGCACGGCACCAGCCGCATCGCCAAGGCCGTGCTGGTCGGCGCGGTGACGCCGAGCATGGTGAAGAGCGCCAGCAACCCCGATGGCGTGCCGATGGAGGTGTTCGACGGCATCCGCGCCGGCCTGCTGAAGGACCGTTCGCAGCTGTTCCACGACTTCACCGACCCGTTCTTCGGTGGCAACCGCCCCGGCCACCAGGTCAGCCAGGGCATGCGCGACAGCTTCTGGGTGCAGGGCATGGCCGCCGGCCTGACCAATCTGTATGACTGCGTGAAGGCCTTCTCGGAGACCGATTTCACCGAGGATCTGCGCCGCATGGACATCCCCGTGCTGGTGATCCATGGCGATGACGACCAGATCGTGCCGATCGACATCACCGCCCGCCGCGTGCTGACCCTGGCGCCGAAGGCGGAGCTGAAGGTCTATCCGGGCGGCTCGCACGCCCTGGCCGACACGATGCGCGACAGGCTGAACGCCGACCTGCTGGCGTTCCTGCGCGGCTGAACCCTGGCGGAGGGGGCGCGGCCGCGCCCCCTTCCCTCGCCTGCCTGCCCCCGCCCCTGCCCCTGGCCCCCGCCTCAGGCCAGCAGGTTGCGGTCCAGCCCCGCCAGATCGGCCTGCCCGGCGAGCGCCAGGGTCAGGTCCAGCTCCGCCGCCAGGGCCTGCAGCACGGCGCGCACCCCCGCCTCGCCGCCCAGCGCCAGGCCATAGACATAGGGCCGGCCCAGCAGCACCGCGCGGGCGCCGAGCGCCAGCGCCTTGGCGATGTCGGCCCCGGTGCGGATGCCGCCATCGAACAGCACCGGCACCCTGCCCCCCACCGCCTGCACCACCGGCCCCAGCGCGTCCAGCGAGGCGATGGCGCCATCCACCTGCCGCCCGCCATGGTTGGAGACGATGACGCCATCCATCCCGGCGGCGAGCGCCCGCTGCGCATCCTCCGGGTGCAGGATGCCCTTCAGCAGGATCGGCAGCCGCGTCATCCGCCGCAGCCGCGGCAGGTCGGCCCAGGTCAGGTCGGGGCGCGAATACAGCGCGATGAAGCGGCGCACCGCCTGCACCGCCGCGGCCGGATCGGCCAGCGCCGCCCGCGTGCCGAGCGGCCAGTGGCGCAGCAGCTCCAGCAGCGCCGGCAGGGCGCGCAGCCCGACCGGCGGCCGCTCCGCGCCATCCTCGGCCGGCAATGGCAGGGTCGGGAACACCGGGTCGGACAGGTAATTGGCCAGGCCGCGGCCGCGCAGGAAGGGCAGATAGGCGCCATCCAGATCCATCGGCCGCCAGCCGAGCTGGGTGGTGTCCAGCGTCACCACCACCGCCTCATAGCCCGCCGCCTCGGCGCGGCGCAGGAAGCTCCCGGCCAGCGCGTCGCTGGCCGACCAGTAGAGCTGGAACCAGCGCGGCCCGGCGCCGCCGGCCTCGGCGATGGCCTCGATCGGGTGCGAGGCCTGGCTGGAGGCGATGAAGGGCAGCCCCTCGGCCGCGGCGGCGCGGGCGGCGGCGAGATCCGCCTGGCGATGCGCCAGCTCCAGCACGCCGATCGGCGCCAGCAGCAGCGGCAGCGGCAGGGTGCGGCCGAACAGCGTCACCGAGAGGTCGCGCCGCGACACGTCGCGCAGCATGCGCGGCACCAGGGCGTGGCGGTCGAAGGCGGCGCGGTTGGCCGCCATGGTCCGCCCCGCCCCGGCGCCGCCCGCCACATAGGCCCAGGCGCGGCGGCTCATGCGCCGCTCCGCCGCGCGCTCCAGCGCCTCGGCCGCGACCGGCAGGGCGGGGCGCCGCCCGGCGAAGCCGCCGGTGAAGATGCGCGCCTGAAGGCGGCGGCCGAAGCCTGTCATGGTCCCTGCTCCCCGCTCCCTGCACGCGGCCGAGCATGGGTGAGGCCGGCGCCGGCGGCAACCGCGCGCCGCCTGCGGCGTCATCCCTCCGGAAGGTCGGCGGCATCCGGCGCGGCCCCGGGCGCGGCCCCGGGCGGGCTGACCCGTCCGGCGCGATCCCCTATGCTGGCCGCAAGGGCCGCCGCGGCCGAGGGCGCGGGCGGCCCATGCCGCCGGGCTCACCGGCGCAGCGGAGGACAGGCGATGCAGGAGCAGCAGGGCATCATCACCGGAGCCGGGGCGAGCATGGCGGCGCCCGGCAGCGCCGCGCAGATCATCCCGCCCTTCCCGGTGCCGGCGAATGAAGCGGAGCGGCTGGCGGCGCTGCGCAGCTACCAGGTGCTGGACGCCGTCTGCGAGACCGCCTTCGACAACATCGCCCGGCTGGCGGCGCAGATCACCGGCAGCCCGATCTCGCTGATCACCTTCCTGGATGCCGAGCGGCAATGGTTCAAGGCGCGCATCGGCCTTGACCTGACCGACGCGCCGCGCAGCCTGTCCTTCTGCACCCATGCCATCATGACGCCGGACGAGGTGATGGTGGTGCCGGACACGCGGCAGGATCCGCGCTTCGCCGAGAACCCCTATGTCACCAACCAGCCGCCGATGCGCTTCTATGCCGGGGCGCCGCTGGTCAATCCGGACGGCGCCGCGCTCGGCACGCTCTGCGTGCTCGACTGCCAGCCGCGCGAGCTGAGCGGCGAGGCGCGGCAGACGCTGCGGCTGCTGGCCGAGATGGTGATCACCACGCTGGAGCTGCGCCGCGCCACGCGCCGCATCCACGACCTGGCGGTGCAGGACGCGCTGACCGGCATCGGCAACCGCATCGCCCTGATCAGCGGGGTGGAGGCGGCGATCGCCGAGGCGCGCCAGGGTGGCCCTGACGGGGGGCGCGGCTTCGCCCTGGTCTATCTCGACCTCGACGGCTTCAAGGCGGTGAATGACCGCCAGGGCCATTCGGCCGGCGACCGCGTGCTGCAGGAGGTGGCGCGCTGCCTGGCCGGGCTGGCGCCCCCCGGGGCGCTGGCGGCGCGGCTGGGCGGCGACGAATTCGCCCTGCTGCTGCCCGGCGCCGGGCAGGAGGCGGCGGAGCAGATGGCCGAGCGCGCCCGCGCCGCCATCGCCGCGCGCATGGCGGAAATCGGCCAGGCGGTCACCGCCTCGGTCGGCGCGGTGGGCTTCGCGCAGCCGCCGGCCTCGGCCGATGCGGCGCTGGCCTCGGCCGATCTGCTGATGTACGCGGCCAAGGCCGGCGGCAAGAACCGCGTGCAGGCGCTGCCCGCCGCGGCGGCGGCCGCCTGGCAGGACAGCGCCCTGCTGCAGGGGCGCGGGGCGGGCTGAGAGCCCGCCGCCGCGCCGTCCTCTCAGTCGCGGCCCAGCACGCCGTCGGTGCGGCGCCACAGCCCCATCGGGTTGCCCTGGCGCAGCGCCTCGGGCAGCAGCGAATCGGGGAAGTCCTGGTAGCTCACCGGGCGCAGGAAGCGCCGGATCGCCAGCGTGCCGACCGAGGTGGTGCGGCCATCCGAGGTCGCCGGCCACGGCCCGCCATGCACCATGGCGTGGCCGACCTCGACACCGGTCGGGTAGCCATTGACCAGGATGCGGCCGACCTTGCGCTCCAGCACCGGCACCAGGCGGCGCGCCAGCTCGAGATCGCCCTCCTCCATCTGGATGGTGGCGGTCAGCTGGCCCTCGATCTGCTGCGCCAGGCGCAGCATCGTCGCCTCGTCCGGGCAGCGGATGATCAGCGAGGCGGCGCCGAACACCTCCTCCAGCAGCGAATGGTCGGCGGCGAAATGCTCGGCCGTGGTGCTGAACAGGGCGGCGCGGCCCTGATAGGGGCCGGGGCCGGCGACGCCCTCGGCCAGGGTCTGCACCCGGTTGTTGCTGGCCAGACGGGCCACGCCCTCGACATAGGCCTTGTGGATGCCGGGCGTCAGCATGGTCTGCGCCGCCGCGCCCTGCAGCGCGCCGGTCGCGGCCTGGGCGAAGGCGTCGAGCGCCGCGCCCTCCACGCCCAGCACCAGGCCCGGATTGGTGCAGAACTGGCCGGCGCCCAGCGTCAGCGAGCCGACGAAGCCCTGGCCGATCGCCGCGGCGCGCTTCGCCAGCGCGCCGGGCAGCAGGAAGACCGGGTTGATGCTGCTCATCTCGGCATAGACCGGGATGGGCTGCGGGCGCGACTGCGCCACCTTCAGCAGCGCCGTGCCGCCGGCGAAGGAGCCGGTGAAGCCCACCGACTGGATGCGCGGATCGGCCACCAGCGCCGAGCCCACCTTGGCGCCCGAGCCGAACAGCAGGCTGAACACCCCCTCCGGCAGGCCGCACGCCTTGACGGCGGACTGGATGGCGCGGCCGACCAGCTCCGAGGTGCCGGGATGCGCCGAATGCGCCTTCACCACCACCGGGCAGCCGGCGGCCAGCGCCGAGGCGGTGTCGCCGCCGCCCACCGAGAAGGCGAGCGGGAAATTGCTGGCGCCGAACACGGCGACGGGGCCGACCGGGATCTGCCGCAGCCGGATATCGGCGCGCGGCAGGGGCTGGCGCTGCGGCTGGGCCGGGTCGATGCGGGCATCGAGCCAGCCGCCATCGCGCACCTCCTGGGCGAAGAGGCGCAGCTGGCCGACGGTGCGACCGCGCTCGCCCTCGATGCGGCCGCGCGGCAGGCCGCTCTCGGCGCAGGCGCGCTCCACCAGCTCGTCGCCGAGGTCGAGGATCGCCTGGGCGCAGGCTTCGAGGAAGGCCGCGCGCTGCGCCGGCGTGGTCTCGCGATAGGGGCCGAAGGCGGCCTCGGCCAGGGCGCAGGCGCGCTCCACCTCGGCCGCGCCGCCGCCGCCGAAGGCGGGCGCCATGGTCTCGCCCGTGGCAGGGTTGACGGCATGGATATCGCCCTCGGTCCCGCGCAGCGTCGCGGCGCCGATCAGCATCTCCCCGGTCACGGGCATGGCAGTCTCCTCACGCTTTGGCCAGGGCACGCGCGGACCGCCCGTGCCGTTGGCGCGCAGGAAACCCCATCCGGCCGCCCCCGCCTACCCCGCCAGGGGGTCCGGCGGGGTATGATGATACGATCTCTCGAAAGCGTGAGCGGCGTGGGGGGCGGACCCGCCCCCTCCCCCCGGCTCAGGCGGCGGGGCTGTCCGCCAGCGGCGCGGGGTGGCGGCGCTCATCCTCCCACATCAGGATCATGCTGGCGGCGCAGGCGAAGATGGCCAGCGCATGGCCCCAATGCTGATAGGCGGAGACCAGGGCGAGCAAGGTGCAGCCCAGCATGCAGAGCCAGGGATGGCTGCGCAGCATCTGGCCGAAGGGCGCGAGGAGGGCGGCGAAGATCTTCATCATGGGATGGACGCTCCTGCCCGCCGGGTTCCCGCCCTGCGGGATATGGTGACCCGGCCCCTCCTGCTTGCGCTTCGCGCGGGCCGCGGCGCAAGCGCGGCGCGGTGCCATGGCCAATTTGTCACGGCGCCGTGAGCCGCCCGCCAGCTTCCGCATTCCCGGCCAGGCGCTAGGCTGGCGCGCCGCGCCGGCGCGGCCGAAGCGGGAGGAAGCACCATGTCGAGATTCGGACCCTGCCTGGGCGCGCTGCTGCTGGGCTGCATGCCCCTGCTGGCCGCCCAGGCGCAGCCTGCGCAGAGCCCCGGACAGAACCGCATGACCCAGCCCGCCCCCGCCGCCGCGCCCGCCCCGGCCGCGCAGCCCCAGGCGCCGCGGCGCGACGAATTCTTCTGGCTGGGCGAGATCAACAAGGCCAGCGCCGTCATCAACACCGGGCAAGGGCTGCTCGACCGCGCGCTCGCGCCGCGCATCGCCGCCGGGCTGCAGCGCGTGCTGCAGGCGGGCGACCAGCCGGGCGGCCGCCGGCCCACGCTGGTCATCACCTTCGAGCCGCTGCTGATCGAGGCCGCCGGCGTGGAGGCCACGCTGCTGCATGCCGGGCGCTCCAGCCAGGACATGCTGTCCACCGTGCGCGCCGCCATGCTGCGCGACGCGCTGCTGGCGCTGTCCGACCAGCTGCGCCGCACCACCGCGACCATGCTGGCCCTGGCCGAGCGGCACCGCGAGACCGCCGTGCCCAACTACACCAATGGCGTCGCGGCGCAGCCCAACAGCTATGGCCATTACCTGCTCGGCCATATCGCCGGGCTGCAGCGCGATGCGGAACGTCTGCAGCAGGCCTTCGCGCGGCTCGACCGCTCGCCCATGGGCACCACCGTGCTGAACGGCACCAGCTGGCCACTGGACCGCGAGCGCATGGCGCGCGCGCTCGGCTTCCCGGCCGTGGTCGACAACGCCTATGACGCGGCGCAGATCGCGGCGGCCGAGATCCCCACCGAGCTCGGCGCCGTCACCACCGGCATGGCGCTGCATGCCGGCGCCTTCATCGAGGATGTGATGACGCAATATGCGCAGCCGCGTCCCTGGATCCTGCTGCAGGAGGGCGGCGGCAACACCTATGTCTCCAGCGCCATGCCGCAGAAGCGCAATCCCGGCCTGCTGAACGACACGCGCGGCCAGGCCTCCAACGTCATCGCCCTCGGCTTCGGCCGCGTGCTGCAGGCGCACAACATCCCGCCCGGCATGAACGACGCCAAGAGCGTGCGCGACAACACCGCGCTGCTGGCCGCCGCGGCGCGCATGCTGGAAAGCTGGGACCGCATCCTGGGCGCGCTGGTGATCAGCCCCGAGCGGGCGCTGGAGGAGCTGAACAGCGACTGGACCGCCTCGCAGGAGATCGCCGACATCCTGATGCGCCAGCATGGCCTGCCCTTCCGCGTCGGGCATCATTTCGCCTCGGCCATCGTCGACCACGCCAAGGCGCAGGACATCCGCCCCAGCGACTTCCCCTACGCCGAGGCGCAGCGGATCTATGCCGAGACGCTGCGGCATGAGATGGGCACGGCCGATGGCCAGCTGCCGATGAGCGAGGCCGCGTTCCGCGCCGCCCTCGACCCCGCCGCCATCATCCGCAACCGCGCCACCTCCGGCGGGCCGCAGCCGGCGGAGATGACCCGCATGCTGGCCGCGGCGCGGGAGAATCTGGCGGCGCAGCAGCGCTGGACCGAGGAACGCCGCGGCCGCATCGACGCGGCGCTGGCCGCGCTGGATGGCGAGTTCCGCAAGCTGCTGGCGCAGGCGAACTGAAGCGGCGGGACGGTCCGGCGGCGTCCGCCGCCGCCGCTGGCCGGCCCGCAGGCCGATCTCCGGCCAGGAGACCGGCGGCCGCCGTCACGCCGCATCCCGGCCCTGCTCCACAGGAGGCTCCGAGGTCACGATCGGGGGCGTGCGACCGTCACCCCGATCGCCTGCCCGAAGGACAGTTCCAGCGTGTGGCCATCCGGGTCGGCGATGTAGGTCCAGAGGCCGACCGGGGGCCCGTCATCGCGCGGCGCCGAGCGCAGGATGCCGCGGCGCCTGGCTTCGGCGGCGCGGCGATGGATCACCTCCGGGCTGGCGCAGGCAATGCCGATATGGCCGAAAGGCCCGAGCGGCGTGTCGCGAAGGCGGGACGAGCCGACCAGGACCAGCGCGAAGGGACGCAGGCCGTCGGCCAGCCAGGCGACCTCTTCGACATCGCCCCCGGCGGCCCGGCGATGGGCCAGCTGGAGATCGGCGAACTCCCGATAGAAGGCGATGCTGGCATCGAGGTCCCGGACCACGAGGGCGAGATGCGACAGGCCGAGATCGGTCGGGGTCGGGGGCGGTTGGGCCATGCTGCTTTCTCCTCTCCGCCCTCCCTGAGACATTGACAGGCCGAATGGAAATCCTCGATCCATACGGTCGCCATGCATGAGAAGAATAATCTCAACCCCGCCGATCTGAGCCTGCTGCCGATCCTGGAAGCGCTGATCGAGGAGCGTCATGTCTCGCGGGCGGCCCTGCGGCTGCATCGCTCGCAGCCGGCGGTCAGCCATGCCCTGGCCAGGCTGAGGGACCTGTTCCAGGACCCGCTGCTGGTCCGTGGCGAAGGCGGGCTGCAGCCCACCGCCCGTGCGCTGCAGCTCGCCGAGCCGCTGGGGGAAGCGCTGGCCCTGCTGCGCTCCATGCTCGACCAGCAGCGCTTCGACCCGGCGCAATGCCGCCGCCATATCCGCCTCTCCCTGTCGGATTACGGGGCGGCGATCCTGCTGCCGGAGCTTGTTCCGCGGCTGCGGCACGCCGCGCCGCTGATGGACATCTCGGTCGTGTCCTATGGCAGGGACCGCGCGCTCGCCGCGCTGACCGATGGCGAGATCGAGCTGGCGGTCGGCGTCTACCCCGCTCTGCGGGATGCCTCCCAGGGCGACCTCCGAAGCGCCCTGCTCTTCGAGGAAGACTTCGCCTGCCTGTTCGACGGGGCGGGCGGACAGGGCGCGCTCTCCCTGGGCGAATACCTGGCGCGGCCGCATCTGCGGGTCGCCGTCGCCTGGCAGGATGACAGCGAGGTCGATGACGCGCTGGCGCGCCTCGGCCACAAGCGCCGCGTCGCGGTGCAGATCCCGCATTGGTCCGCTGCGCCGGGCCTCGTCCGGGGAACCGATCTGGTCCTGACCGCGGCACGGCGCAGCATCGAGCCTCTCGGCCAGGCAGGCCTGCGCTGCGGCGATCTGCCATTCCGGCTGAACCGCTTTCCCTTTGTCCAGACATGGCATCGCCGCCGTGACAAGGACGCGCCGCACCGATGGCTGCGGGACGAGATCTCCCGGATCGCCGCGGCGGGGGGGCAGAGCCCGCAGATCGCGTCACCGGCCGGCTGAGCATTAGCGGGGCCCGTCGGCGAGCCGCGCGGCAGCGATGCGCCCTCAGCCCGGGCTGGTGGCCAGGCCGAAGGCGCGGTCCAGCATCCGCGCCCCCGCCGGCGTCACCGCGAGCGCGCGGGTGCCGGGCAGCCGGCGCATCCAGCCCTGGTCGAGGCAGGCGCTGCACAGGGCGGCGCCCAGCGCCCCGGCCAGGTGCGGGCGCCGCTCGCTCCAGTCGAGGCAGGGGCGGCAGAACAGCCGCCCGCGCTTCGCCCTGGCCGCCTGCAGCCCGACGCCGAGCCCTTCCAGGAAGGCCGTTCCGGCCTCGGTCAGCGCGCCGCCATCGGGGGAAAGCTCCAGCTCGCCCCGCGCCACCATGCGCGCGGCCATGCCGACGGCCAGCTCCCCGGCCAGATGGTCGTAGCAGGTGCGGGCGCGGCGCAGCGCGCGGTCGCGCGGGCCCACCGGCAGCGGCTTGCGCGGCTGTGGCGGCGCCGGACGCTCGGCGGCGACCGAGGCGATGCTCTCCAGCATCTGCGCCACCATCGGCGTCGCCAGGCTGTGGTAGCGATGCCGCCCCTGGCGCTGCACCGCCAGCAGCCCGGCGGCGCAGAGCCGCGCCAGATGGCCGCTGGCGGTCTGCGGCGTGATGCCGGCGATGCGCGCCAGCTCCGCCGCCGTCAGGGCGCGGCCATCCATCAGCGCGTCCAGCATGCCGGCGCGGGCGGGGTCGCCCACCAGGGCGGCGATTTCGGCGAAGGCGGCGGTGCTCGGCATGGCGGCAGGATAGACCGGATGCGGCGCGGATGCTTCGGCGCATTCCGAAGCGGCGCGCCGCGCCGGCGCGGCAGGGTGCGGCCATCCCGAAGGAGAGACGCCATGACCGCCGCCACACGCCGCCTGCCCGCCACGCTGCGCGCCCTGCTGCCCGCCCTTCCTGCGCGCCGCGCCGCCGCCCCGCCGGCCGAACGCCGCGGCCCCGCGGGCGAAGGCGCGCTGGCCCGCGCCCTGCGCTGGATCGCCGATCGCGAGCACCTTGCCGAGCTGGAGCCGCGCCTGCTGCGCGATGTCGGCCTGACGGCAGAGGAGCTGCGTCGTGGCACCCCCTTCCCGCCGCCGGACACGCCGCGCCGGCTGTGATCGCGGCCGGCGCGCTTCAGGTCGCAGGCGTGCAAGAAGCGCTGCACCGCATCCGCCATCCTGCGGCGCGTCGCGCCCGCCCACCCCGTGCCGGGACAGGGGCGGCGCCGCCGAACGGAAGGATTGCCCCGATGCCCGCGACCGCCACGCCGACCCCCGGCAAGCTGCTGCTGAGCCCCGCCGACCACACGCTGATCATGATCGACTTCCAGTCGCAGATGGCCTTCGCGACCAACTCGATCGACCCGGTGCAGCTGCGCAACAACGCGGCGCTGGTGGCCAAGGCGGCGGCGGGCTTCGGCGCCTCCACCATCCTGACCACGGTCGCCGAGAAGAGCTTCTCCGGCCCGATGTTCACCGAGGTGACGGAGCCCTTCCCCGGCCAGAAGCTGCTCGACCGCACCTCGATGAACACCTGGGAGGATGCGGCGGTGATCGAGGAGGTCAACCGCATCGGCAAGAGCCGCATCGTGCTGGCCGGGCTGTGGACCTCGGTCTGCATCGTGGGCCCCGCCCTGTCGGCCATCGACCAGGGCTTCGAGGTCTATGTCATTGCGGACGCCTGCGGTGACGTCTCGGACGAGGCGCATGAGCGCGCCATGCAGCGCATGATCCAGGCCGGCGCCCGGCCGATCACCGCGCTGCAATACCTGCTGGAGCTGCAGCGCGACTGGGCGCGCGGCGAGACCTACGACATGACCACCGGCATCGCCAGGCAGCATGGCGGCGGCTACGGCATCGGCATCACCTACGCCAAGACCATGTTCAACGCCCACGAGGGCTGAGCGTCACGCACAGCGCGGAGGCCGCGATGCAGACCTATCTTCTCTCGCTTGGCGCCGGGATCCTGGTGGGCGTGGTCTACAGCCTGCTGAATGTCCGCTCGCCGGCGCCGCCGATGGTCGCGCTGCTCGGCCTCCTCGGCATCCTGCTGGGCGAGCAGCTGCTGCCGGTGGCCAAGCGGCTGCTGGCCGGCCACCCGCCCAGCCTGTCGATGCTGCGCGAGGAATGCGCGCAGCATCTGTTCGGCGCGCTGCCCGCCCGGGCGCCCGCGCCGCGGCAGGACGCCGCCCGGCGCGGCGAAGGGGGTGCGGCATGAGCCGCGCCCTGCCCCGCCGCGACCTCGCCGCGGGCCTGGCCGGCCTCGGCCTCGCCCTTTCCAGCCGGAGTACCGCCATGGCCGCCGATGCCGCCCCCGACATGATCCTGCACAATGGCCGGATCACCACGCTGGACCGCGCCACCCCGGCGCCGCAGGCCGTGGCCATCACCGCCGGGCGCTTCAGCGCGGTGGGCGAGGCGCGCGAGATCCTGCCGACCGCCGGCCCCGCCACGCGCATCGTCGATCTCGGCGGGCGGCGGCTGATCCCCGGCCTGTTCGACAACCACCTGCACATCATCCGCGGCGGGCTGAACTACAATATGGAGCTGCGCTGGGATGGGGTGCGCAGCCTGGCCGATGCCATGGCCATGCTGAAGCGCCAGGCGGCGGAGACGCCGCCGCCGCAATGGGTGCGCATCGTGGGCGGCTTCACCGAGCACCAATTCGTCGAGAAGCGCCTGCCGACGCTGGACGAGATCAACGCCGCCGCCCCCGACACGCCGGTCTTCATCCTGCATCTCTACGATCGCGCGCTGCTGAATGCCGCCGCGCTGCGCGCCGTGGGCTATGACAAGGACACGCCCAACCCGCCGGGCGGCGAGATCCAGCGCGGCCCCGACGGCACGCCGACCGGCCTGCTGCTGGCGAAACCCAACGCCACCATCCTCTACGCCACCCTGGCGCGCGGGCCGAAGCTGCCCTTCGACTACCAGCTGAACTCGACGCGGCATTTCATGCGCGACCTGAACCGGCTCGGCGTCACCAGCGCCATCGATGCCGGCGGCGGCTCGCAGAACTACCCCGAGGATTACGAGGTGATCCGCAAGCTGGCCGAGGATGGCCAGCTGACCCTGCGCCTGGCCTACAATCTGTTCACCCAGAAGCCGCAGCAGGAGAAGGAGGACTTTCTTCGGTGGACGTCTGAGAACAGATACCAGCAGGGCGACGATTATTTCCGCCTGAACGGCGCCGGCGAGATGCTGGTCTACTCCGCCGCGGATTTCGAGGATTTCCGCGTCGAGCGCCCGGACATGCCGCCGCAGATGGAGGCGGAGCTGGAAGGCGTGGTGCGGGTGCTGGTGCAGAATCGCTGGCCCTGGCGGCTGCACGCCACCTATGACGAGACCATCTCCCGCGCCCTCGACGTGTTCGAGAAGGTCGATGCCGAGATGCCGATCGGCGACCTGCACTGGATCTTCGACCATGCGGAGACGGTGAGCGACAAATCGCTGGAGCGCATCGCCCGCCTCGGCGGCGGCGTCGCCGTGCAGCACCGCATGGCCTTCCAGGGCGAGTATTTCGTCGAGCGCTACGGCGCCCGCGCCGCCGAGGCGACGCCGCCGGTCGCCAAGATGCTGGAGATGGGCGTCAAGGTCTCGGCGGGGACGGATGCGACGCGCGTCGCCTCCTACAACCCCTGGGTCGCGCTCTACTGGCTGACCACCGGCCGCACCCTGGGCGGGCTGCGCATCACGCCCGAGCGCAACACGCTGGACCGCGAGACGGCCTTGCGCATGCTGACCGAGAAGGTCACCTGGTTCTCCAACGAGGAAGGCCGCAAGGGCCAGATCATGGTCGGCCAGCTCGCCGATCTCGCCGTGCTGGACCGCGACTATTTCAACGTGCCCGGCGACGAGATCCAGGACATCAGCGCGGTGCTGACCGTGCTGGGCGGCAAGGTGGTCTATGGCACGGGCGACTATGCGCCGCTCGATCCCGGCCTGCCGCCGGCCATGCCGGACTGGTCGCCGGTGCGCCGCTTCGGCGGCTACCAGCAGCGCCGGGCGGAGGCGCCGCGCAGGGGCGGGTTCGCGTCGCTGGCCGCCTGCTGCGCCACCTCCTGCGGCGTGCATGGCCATGACCATGCGCGCGCCTGGGGCGCCGCCACCCCGGCCGGGCAGGATGCCGGCTTCTGGGGGGCGCTCGGCTGCTCCTGCTGGGCCTTCTGAGCATGGCCCGCTGGAACCCCGCCCTGCTCTGGCTCGGCCTGCTCGGCCTCTGCGCCGCCTATCTGCAGGGCGGGCTGAACAAGCTGCTCGATTTCAACGGCGCGGTCGCCGAGGCCACGCATTTCGGCCTGCCTTTGCCGGTGGTGACGGCGGCGCTGACCATCGCGCTGGAGCTCGCTGCCAGCGCGATGATCCTGAGCGGCCGGCTGCGCTGGCTGGGCGCGCTGGCGCTCTGCCTCTTCACCCTGGCGGCGACCTTCATCGCCAATCGCTACTGGACACTGCCGCCGGGGCAGGAGCGCTTCATGATGGCCAATGCCTTCTACGAGCATCTGGGCCTGGCCGGCGCCTTCCTGCTGGTCTTCGCCTGGGACCGTGGCCATGAGCGGTAAGCAAGCCCCGGCGCAGCAGGCCACTGGCGGCAGCTTCGCGCCGCTGGCCCAGCCGGTCTTCGCCCTGCTCTGGGCGGCGACCATCATCGGCAATATCGGCAGCTTCATGCGCGACGTCGCCAGCGCCTGGCTGGTGACCGAGCTGGCCGCCGGCCCCGCCGCCGTGGCGCTGATCCAGGCGGCGGCCACCCTGCCGGTCTTCCTGCTGGCGATCCCGGCCGGGGTGCTGTCCGACATCCTCGACCGCCGGCGCTTCCTGATCGGCGTGCAGGTGATGCTGGGGCTGGTCAGCCTGGCGCTGCTGCTGCTGGCGCAATCGGGGCAGATCTCGGTCGCGGCGCTGGCCGGGCTGACCTTCCTGGGCGGCGTCGGCGCCGCGCTGGCCGCGCCCACCTGGCAGGCCATCGTGCCGGAGCTGGTGCCGCCGCGCGACCTGCGCAACGCCGTGGCGCTGAACTCGCTCGGCATCAACATCGCCCGCGCCATCGGCCCGGCCGCCGGCGGGCTGCTGCTGGCCAGCTTCGGCGCCGTCGCCACCTATGGCGCCGATGTCGCCAGCTATGTCGTGGTGATCGGCGCGCTGCTGCTCTGGCGCCGCCCCGCCTCGGCCGAGGACCCGCTGTCGGAGCGGTTCGCCGGCGCCTTCCGCGCGGGTCTGCGCTATGCCCGCGCCAGCCGCGAGCTGCACCGCGTGCTGCTGCGCGCCGCGCTGTTCTTCCTGCTGGCCAGCGCCGTCTGGGCGCTGCTGCCGCTGGTGGCGCGCCAGCTGCTGGGCGGCGATGCCGGTTTCTACGGGCTGCTGCTGGGCGCGGTCGGCGCCGGCGCCATCCTGGGCGCGCTGCTGCTGCCGCGGCTGCGGCCGCATCTCTCGGCCGATGGGCTGCTGCTGCTCTCGGCGCTGCTGAGTGCCGCGGTGATGGCGGTGCTGGCGCTCGCCCCGCCGCGCGCCGTGGCGCTCGGCGTGCTGCTGCTGCTCGGCATCGCCTGGATCATCGCGCTGACCACGCTGAACGGCACGGCGCAGGCCATCCTGCCCAACTGGGTGCGCGGCCGGGCGCTGGCCGTCTACCTCACCGTGTTCAACGGCGCGATGACGGCGGGCAGCCTGGCCTGGGGTGCCGTCGCCGAGGGCATCGGCGTGCCGGCCACGCTGCTGGTGGCGGCGCTGGCGCTGGCGCTCTCCTCCACCCTGCTGCACCGGCTGAAGCTGCCGCGCGGCGAGGCCGATCTTGCCCCCTCCAACCACTGGCCGGAGCCGCTGCTGGCCGCGCCGGTGGAGCAGGATCGCGGCCCGGTCATGATCCTGATCGAATACGACGTGCCGCCGGAGCTACGGCGGGACTTCCTGGCCGCGGTGCACCGCCTCTCCGACGCAAGGCGGCGCGACGGCGCCTACAACTGGGGCGTCACCGAGGATTCGGCCGAGCCGCGCCGCATGGTCGAATGGTTCATGGTGGAATCCTGGGCCGAGCATCTGCGCCAGCATCGCCGCGTCTCGCAGACCGACGCCGATCTGCAGGCGGAGCTGCGGCGCTTCCATGCGGGCGAGGCGCCGCCGCGCGTGCAGCACCTGCTGGCCTGCGGGCCGAAGGGCTGAAGGATTGAGGGGGCTTTGCCCCCTCAATCTCCCCCGGCGGGGGCCCCGGGCAATGAGGGGGTCCCCTGCACCGCCTTCGGTTGGCGCCGCGCGCTTCACGCGAATTCACAGCGATTCACTCGCGCCGGGCGGGTCCGCCGGGGAAGCTTGGCCATGGCGCCAACAGGGCGCCCCCAGCAGGAGCATCGCCCCATGCCCCGGCCCATCGACGCCGAACCCACCTCCAGCCCCGGCGGGCTGGCCCCCTGGCAGGTCGCCCGGATCACCCGCCATATCGACGGCCATCTGGCCGAGCCGCTCAGCGTCGCCGGCCTGGCCGCGCTGCTCGGCCTCAGCGCCGGCTATTTCTCGCGCGCCTTCCGCGCCAGCACGGCGATGCCGCCGCACGCCTATATCCTGGCCCGCCGCCTGGCCCGCGCCCGCGCCATGATGCTGGCGACGCCGCGCGGCCTGTCGCAGATCGCCCTCGATTGCGGCTTCTGCGACCAGCCGCATCTGACCCGCCGCTTCCGCCGCGCCCATGGCATGAGCCCCGCCGCCTGGCGCCGCAGCCAGGAGGAGGGCGCGGCGCTGCCGCTGGCCGCCTGAGCGGCCCGCGCCGGCGCTGGCAGACGGTGCTAGCAGACATAGCCCGCCGGGCAGGCGGGCGCCGCCCAGGCGCCGACCACCGGCCCGCCGCCCTCATAGGCGCGGTCCAGCGGGCTGGCGGGCCGGGCGGCCATGGCATAGCCCGCCGGCGCGGCGGCGGCGTAGCCGATGCGCGGCGCGATGCGGGCGACATAATTCTCCGTCTCGTCCGGCAGGATCTGCGCGCCGGAGAGGTAGTTCGCCACCCGGTCCGGCCCGGCATTGTAGGCCGCCAGGAACAGCGGCGCGCCGAAGCGGTCATACATGGCGCGCAGATAGGCGGTGCCGGCCAGGATGTTGTCGCGCGGCTCATAGGGATCGGGGCCGAGGCCGAGCGAGGGGCGCAGCCGGTCATAGGTCGCCGGCATCACCTGCATCAGCCCCATCGCCCCGGCCGGCGAGGTGATCGGCAGCCCGTCCGAACCATAGAGGCGGAAGCCGCTCTCCTGCCGCATCACCTCCCGCACCCAGGGCTCGGGCACGGCGAAACGGGCGGCGGCCTCGCGGATATAGGGACCCCAGGGGTCGTCGGGCGGGCCGGGCACGCTGTAGACCGGGCTGGCGAGCGCCCGATAGGCGCCGGCCTCGGCCCGGTTGGCGGCCGGGTCATAGCCATAGTCGCCAAGCCCGTCATAGCCGCGCCGCCCATCCCAGGCGACCGGCCCGGGACCGCCACAGGCGGCGAGCAGCGGCAGCAGGGCCAGAAACGCGGCCAGGCGCAGGCGCATCGTGACATCCCCCATCATGTCCCCGGCGCCCCGGATAGCGCGGCCGCGCTGGGACGGCCAGCCTGGCGTGCCGGGCCGCGGCCCGGCACTGGAACTCCTTGCGCAGGCGGAGCGGCCAGCCCGCGCGGTTGCGGGACCGGTGCGAGGGTCCTAAGCAGGCGCTGTCCCGGCCTGCTCTTTCCCCTTCTCCCTGCCCCCTTCTCCCTGCCCCCTTCTCCCTGCCCCCTTCTCCCTGCCCCCTTCTCCCTGCGAGGTTCCGGCATGCGCAACGATCCGCTTTCCCTCACCACCCTGTCCGAGGCGGTGGAGCGCAAGAGCCCGGCCTTCACCGCCATGTCCGACCGCATCTGGGGCCATGCCGAGCTGCGCTTCGCCGAGCACAAATCGGTCGAGGAGCAGATCGCGCTGCTGGAGGCGGAGGGCTTCCGCATCACCCGCAATGTCGGCGGCATCCCGACCGCCTTCATGGCCGAGGCTGGCTCCGGCGGCCCGGTGATCGGCTTCCTGGGCGAGTTCGACGCGCTGGCGGGGCTCAGCCAGGAGGCCGGCATCGCCGAGCCGCGCGCCATCACCCCGGGCGCCACGGGGCATGGCTGCGGCCACAATCTGCTGGGCGCCGGCGCCATGCTGGCCGCGGTTGCCGCGCGCGACGAGCTGGCCGCCAACAACCTCTCCGGCACGGTGCGCTATTATGGCTGCCCCGGCGAGGAAGGCGGCTCCGGCAAGACCTTCATGGCGCGCGAAGGCGCCTTCGACGACATCGATGCGGCGGTGTCCTGGCATCCGGGCGTGGTCAGCAGCGTGAACTCGCAGCGCAGCATGGCCAATTTCCAGGTCTATTTCCGGTTCAAGGGCCGCGCCTCGCACGCCGCCGGCTCGCCCTGGCTGGGCCGCTCGGCGCTGGACGCCGTCGAGATCATGAATGTCGGCGTCAACTACCTGCGCGAGCACATGCCGCTGGATTGCCGCGTGCACTACGCCATCACCAATTCCGGCGGCAATTCGCCCAATGTGGTGCAGGCCGATGCCGAGGTGCTCTACCTGATCCGCGGCCCCAAGGTGCGCGACGCCCAGGCGCTGTTCGAGCGTGTGAAGGCCTGCGCCGAGGGCGCCGCCATCATGACCGGCACGACCATGTCGATGGAGATCGACAAGGCCTGCTCCGACACCATCCCGAACACGGCGCTGGAGATGCGCATGTTCGAGAATCTTTCCCGGCTTGGCGCCCCCGCCTTCGACGAGGCCGACCGCGCTTTCGCGGCCGAACTCCGGAAAAGCCTGTCGGAGGAGGACATCGCCGACAGCCTGCGCAGCTTCGGCGCGCCGGAGGCACTGGGAGCCGCGCCGCTGCATGAGGGCGTGCTGCCCTTCGACGGCACCTCGCTGCCCGGCAATGGCTCGACCGATGTCGGCGATGTCAGCCAGATCGTGCCGGTGGTGCAGTGCTGGGGCGCCACCTGGGCGATCGGCACGCCCTTCCACACCTGGCAGGCGGTCGCCCAGGGCAAGAGCCCGCACGCCCACAAGGGCATGGTGCAGGCGGCCAAGGCGATGGCGGCCACCGCCCTCGACGCCTTCCGCGACCCGGAGCTGCTGGCCCGTGCCAAGGCCGAGCTGGCGAGCCGCACCGGCGGCCGCGCCTATGCCTGCCCGATCCCGGCCGAGGTGCTGGCGCCGCCGCTGCGCGCCCCCCGCCAGGCCTGATTTTTTTCAGTGGCGGGCCGCGCTGCGGCCCGCCGCGAACCACCGCACCGCATCGCGCCGGCGCAGCCGGCGCGCGTTTCCCCGGCAAGAGGCAAAGCCCGGCCGGGACGCCAGACTGAAGGAACCGCCATGTCCCGCACCCTCCCGCCGCGCGGCCCCGCCGCGCGCGTCGCCCCGCCTGTTGCCGCCGCGCTGGCGATGCTGGCCCTCGCCGCCCCGGCCGCGGCGCAGAACCTTACCTTCGGCGTCGGCTCGCAGGTCACCTCGATGGACCCGCACTACCACAACCTGACGCCGAACAGCGCCGTCGCCGGCATGATCTTCGGCACGCTGGTGCAGACCGATGGCCGCGCCCGGCTGCAGCCCGGCCTGGCGGAATCCTGGCGCGCGGTGGACGACACCACCTGGGAATTCCGCCTGCGCGAGGGCGTGCGCTTCCATGACGGCCGGCCGATGACGGCCGAGGATGTGGCCTTCACCCTGGCCCGCGTGCCGAATGTGCCGAACTCGCCCTCCTCCTTCGCGCAATTCGTGCGTGCGGTGAAGCAGGTGGAGATCCTCGACGCCCGCACCCTGCGGCTGCACACCGACGGCCCCTACCCGCTGCTGCCGAACGACCTGTCCAGCGTGATGATGCTGCAGCACGAGACGCATCGCGACGTGACGACGGAGGCCTTCAACAGCGGCGCCGCCGCCATCGGCACCGGGCCGTTCCGCCTCGTCTCCTACCGCCATGGCGACCGCATCGAGCTGGAGCGCAACGACGCCTATTGGGGCCCGAATCCGCATTGGCAGCGCGTCACCTACCGCATGGTCACCAGCGACGCGGCGCGCAGCTCGGCGCTGCTGGCGGGCGATGTCGACATCATCGACCAGGTGCCCACCAGCGATCTGCGGCGCCTGCGCGCCGACAGCCGGCTGCGGGTGCAGGAGACGGTCGGGCTGCGGCTGATCTACCTGGCGCTGGACCATGCCAGCGAGGGCGATTCGCCCTTCGTCACCGGCCCGGACGGCCAGAAGCTCGGCCGCAATCCGCTGCGCGACGCCCGCGTCCGCCGCGCTTTGTCGCTGGCCATGGACCGCGAGGCGATCGCGGCGCGGCTGATGGAGGATGCCTCGGTGCCGACCGGGCAGATCATGGCCGAGGGCACCTTCGGTTATGTGCCCGACCTGCCGGCGCCGCGCGCCGATGCCGAGGCGGCGAAGCGCCTGCTGGCCGAGGCCGGCTATCCGAACGGCTTCCGCATGACGCTGCACGGGCCGAGCGACCGCTACATGAACGATGCCCGCATCATCCAGGCGGTCGGCCAGATGTGGACCCGCATCGGCGTGCGCACCCAGGTGGAGGCGCAGCCCTTCACCACCTTCATCGCCCGCGCCGGGCGCGGCGAGACCAGCGCGCATCTGATGGGGCTGGCGGCGACCAGCGGCGAGGCCTCCACCATGCTGCGCGCGCTGGTGGCGACGCAGAGCCGCGAGGCCGGCACCGGCGCCTCGAACCGCGGCCGCTATTCCAACCCGGCGCTGGATGCCGAGCTGGCCACGGCGATGCGCACCCTGGATGACGGCCAGCGCGAGGCGATGCTGCAGCAGGTGACGCGGCGCGCCATCGAGGACCAGGCGCTGATCCCGGTGCATATCCAGAAGAATGCCTGGGCGATGCGCCGCGACCTGACCATCGACGCCCGCGCCGATGAGTACACCCGCGCCCAGGATGTCCGCCCGGCCGAGTGAGGCGGGGCGCCAGGGGGGACGCTGTAGGGGGCCGCTGGAGCGGCCGTCATTTGGAAAGCCGGGCGGGATTGAGTATCAACCCCGCCCGGCCCATTGGCTTTTTTTGTTAAGGCATCCGCGATGAGCGACACCCCGCCCGACCGCCTCTCCTCCAACCCCAAGAGCCCGTTCTACGACGCCGCCCTGCTGGAGCGCGGCATCGGCGTGCGCTTCAAGGGCGTCGAGAAGAACAATGTCGACGAATACTGCGTCAGCGAGGGCTGGGTGCGGCTGACCGTCGGCAGCACGCTGGACCGCAAGGGCAACCCGATGACCATCAAGCTGCAGGGCACGGTCGAGCCCTATTTCCGCGACCAGGCCGGCAGCGCCGAGGGCTGATCCGGGCCGGGCGGCGGCGCGCGGCCGGGCCGGCGGCGAAGATGACGCCGTTGAAACCGATCCTGCCGCGATCTTGCGTCGTCAGGACGGCATGGTGGCCCTATGCTGCGCCGGCCGCCCAGGTGGCGGCCATGCCCGGACCCGAAGGAAGCCCCCACCCTTGAATCTGTCCCGCGCCCAGGTGCAGGCCGCGCAGGCGAATGGCCGCCAGTTCCTCCCCGCCGATCCCGCCCAGGTGGCGCGGCTGAGCATGCAGCGACGGATCTTCTGGGTGGAAGGCCGGCCCTGCCTGGCGCAGCGCGAGGATGGCTTCCTGGAGACGGCGGCGACGCTGGAACAGTTCCTGGAGGAGGTCGCGCCCGGCGCGGCCACGGCGCCGGACGCGCCGCAGGCGGTGCCGGAGCCGCCCCTGGCCGCCCCGGCCAGCGAACCCGCCGCCGCGGCGGACATGGCGGCGGAGCCCGATATCGCGCCCGCGGCCGAGGCCACCATCGCCCCCGCGGCCGAAGCCGCCATCGAACCCCTGGCCCTGCCCGCCGCCGGGCTGCCCGCTTCCCTGCCGCCAGGGCTGCCGCCGGCCAGCCGCTCCGCCCTGGCCGAGACGGCGGCGCTGGCCGCCGCCTATGCCGCCCGCGCCCAGCTGCCCTGGCAGGAGCTGCCGGAGCTGATCCGCCAGGTGCATCAGGGCCTGGCGCGGCTGCGGCCGGCGGCGGCGCTGCCGGCCGCCGGCCCGGCCCTCACACCAGCTCGGCGAGGGCGGCGCGGCTGAAGCTGCGCAGCTCGTCGCGGCGGCCTTCGCGCACCTTGCGCACCCAGTCGGCATCGCTGATCAGCGCCCGGCCCACCGCCACCAGGTCGAAATCGCCGCGCCCATAGCGGCGCAGCAGCTCGTCCAGCGAGGCGGGGCTCGAGGTCTCGCCGCCAAAGGCCGCGATGAACTCGCCCGACAGCCCGACCGAGCCCACGGTGATGGTGGCGCGCCCGGTCAGCTTCTTGGCCCAGCCGGCGAAGTTCAGGTCGGAGCCCTCGAACTCCGCCTCCCAGAAGCGGCGCTGCGAGCAGTGGAAGATGTCCACGCCCGCCTCGGCCAGCGGGCCCAGCCAGGCCTCCATCTCGGCCGGGCTCTCCGCCAGCCGGGCGGAGAAATCCTGCTGCTTCCACTGCGACAGGCGCAGGATGATGACGAAATCCTCGCCCACCGCCTGGCGCACGGCGCGCACCACGGCGACCGCGAAGCGGCTGCGCTCGGCGATGGTGGCACCCCCCCAGCGATCGGTGCGGGTGTTGGTGCCGGACCAGAAGAACTGGTCGATCAGATAGCCATGCGCGCCATGCAGCTCGATGGCGTCGAAGCCGGCCGCCTTGGCATCCGCCGCGGCGCGGGCGAAAGCGGCGATGGTCGCCTCGATATCCGCCTCGCTCATCGCGACGCCGACCTGCTCGCCCGGCGCGCGCAGGCCGGAGGGGCCCTCCTGCGGCGCCGGCGCCACCCAGCCGGAGGCGTGCGGGCCGATCGCGCCCATATGCCAGAGCTGCGGCGCGATGCGCCCGCCGGCGCCATGCACCGCCTGCACGGCGCGGCGCCAGCCGGCCAGCGCGGCCTCGCCATGGAAGTGCGGCACGGCGGGCTCGTTGGAGGAGGCGGGACGGTCGATCACCGTGCCCTCGGTCAGGATCAGCCCGACCTCGCCCTCGGCGCGGCGCTGGTAGTAGCGCGCCACATCCTCGCCCGGCACGCCGCCGGGGGAGAAGGAGCGGGTCATCGGCGCCATGACGATGCGGTTCTTCAGCCGCAGCGATTTCAGGGCGAAGGGCTGAAAGAGGGTGTCGAGGCTCATGCGGGATCCTGTCATGCCGCGCGGCGAGGGGGCCCGGCGGCGGCGCTGCGGGAGGAAGGGCTTTCTAGAACGCCCGATATAGAAATCGGATAAAGCCATGGCGCCGGGCCTGTCAAGGATTCTATAATGACCGGTATGGAAAGCCCCTCGCCCCCTGCCCGGCGCGGCCGACCGCCCGGCTTCGACCGCGCCGAGGCGCTGCGCCGCGCTCTGCTGCTCTTCTGGGAGAAGGGCTATGAGGCCGCGACCATGGCGCAGCTGCGCCAGGCCATGGGGGGGCTCTGCGCGCCCAGCCTCTACGCCGCCTTCGGCTCGAAGGAGCAGCTGTTCCGCGCCGCGCTCGACCTCTACCAGCAGGAGGCCTGCGCCTGGTCCGGCGCCGCGCTGCAGCAGCCGACGGCGCGGCAGGCGGTGCAGGCGCTGCTGGAGCAGGCCGCGCTGCACTACAGCACCGAGGGGCAGCCGGCCGGCTGCCTGCTCGACCTGGCGCTGGCCGGCCATTCGGCGGAGACGGCGCCGATCGCCGCGCTGCTGCGGGAGCGGCGCCTGGCGGGGCAGGAAGCCCTGCGCGCCCGGCTGGCCGCCGGCCAGGCGGCGGGGGAGCTGCCGCCGGGCGCCGATCTGGACGCCATGGCCGGCTTCTACCGCGCCGTGCTGGTGGGGCTGTCCTCCCAGGCGCAGGATGGCGCCTCGCGCCAGCAGCTGCTGGCCATCGCCGCCGCCGCGATGCGCGCCTGGGACGGGTGGGCCAACCCGGCCTAGCCAGCCCTCCCCCGAGCGGGGGCCCCTTCCCTCGCCCCTCCGGCTGCGGCAGCCTGCGCGGCCCTTCCGGATGGAGTTGCTTCTGCCGATGGCCAGCGCCGGCGCGATCCTCGCCCTCGACCAGGGCACCACCTCGACCCGCTCCATGCTGTTCCGCCCGCCCGGGCTGCAGCCCATCGGCCTGGCGCAGCAGGAGATCGCCCAGCACTACCCCGCCCCGGGCTGGGTCGAGCACGATCCGGAGGAGATCTGGCGGAGCGCCCTGGCCACGATGCGCCAGGCGATCGCCGGGGCCGGGCTGGAGGCCTCCGACATCGCCGCCATCGGCATCGCCAACCAGCGCGAGACGGTGCTGCTGTGGGACCGCGCGACCGGCCGGCCGCTGCACCGCGCCATCGTCTGGCAGGACCGCCGCACTGCCCCCGCCTGCGCCCGGCTGCGGCAGGAAGGGCATGGCGCCGCGGTCGAGGCCCGCACCGGCCTGCTGATCGACCCCTATTTTTCCGCGACGAAACTGGCCTGGCTGCTGAAAGAAATTCCCGGCGCCCGCGCCGCGGCGGAGCGCGGCGCGCTGGCCTTCGGCACCGTCGACAGCTGGCTGCTCTGGCGGCTGACCGGCGGCCGCGTGCATGCGACGGATGCCACCAACGCCGCGCGCACGCTGCTGTTCGACATCCATCGCGGCGAATGGGATGCGGAGATGCTGGCGCTGTTCGGCATCCCCGAGGCATTGCTGCCGGAGGTGCGCGACTGCGCCGCCGAATTCGGCACCACCGACCCGGCGCTGCTCGGCGCCGCCATCCCGGTGCGCGGCATCGCCGGCGACCAGCAGGCGGCGACCATCGGCCAGGCCTGCTTCGCCCCCGGCATGGCCAAGGTCACCTATGGCACCGGCGCCTTCGCCCTGCTGCACACCGGCGATCGCCCGGTGCGCTCGCGCAACCGGCTGCTGACCACCATCGCCTGCCAGCTCGGCGGCCACCGGACCTATGCGCTGGAGGGCGCCATCTTCATCGCCGGCGCCGCCGTGCAATGGCTGCGCGACGGGCTCGGCCTGATCCGCGAGGCGAAGGAGAGCGGCAGCCTCGCCGCCGGCTCCGACCCGGGCCGGCGGCTCTATCTGGTGCCGGCCTTTGTCGGCCTCGGCGTGCCGCATTGGGATGCCGAGGCGCGCGGCGCCATCTTCGGCCTGACCCGCGATTCCGGCCCCGCCGATTTCGCCCGCGCCGCGCTGGAAAGCGTCGCCTTCCAGACCCGCGACCTGATGGAGGCGATGCAGCGCGACCTGGCGGCGGAGCGCCACGCGGCGCAGGCCGAGGCGCCGGTGCTGCGCGTCGATGGCGGCATGACCGCCTCCGACTGGACCATGCAGGCGCTGGCCGATCTGCTGGACCGCCCGGTGGACCGGCCGCAGGTGGCCGAGACGACGGCGCTCGGCGCCGCCTATCTGGCCGGGCTGCAATCCGGCCTCTGCCCGGAACCGGCGGAATTCGCCCGCTTCTGGCAGCTGCAGCGCCGCTTCACCCCGTCCCTGCCGGCGGCGGAGCGCGAGGCCGCCTATGCGGGCTGGTGCGATGCGGTGCGCCGCACCCTCTCCCGCCCCGGCTGAGACGTGGCCAATGGGGCCGCATCGGCCGCAGCGCGACGGCGGGCACAGGCAATGAGCCGGGGCGAATAGGCATCCCCGCCGCCGCTGCGCTAGGATCACGGCTTCGCCAGGATGCAGGAGCAGGCGGCATGCGGCCCGACGATGTCATGGACAGTTTCCGCCGCCTCTTCGCGGCGCGGCCGGAGACGGCGCAGGGCCTGGCCGAGGCGCGCGACCTCGACAGCGCCGCCGAGCTGCTGGACCGCATCGGCGCGCGCCACGGCATCGCCACCAGCGCCGCCGAGATCCGCGGCTATGTCCGCCGCCTGCGCGAGGAACTGTCGCGCGGTGAGCTTTCGACCGAGCAGCTGGACGGCATCGCCGCCGGCGGCACCGTGCCCGGCGGCAGCGACCTGGCGCTGATGCTCTCCGTCCTGGGACAGGACAGCGCGGTGCCGTGAGCGGCAGCGCCCCGCTCACCCGCCCGCCCAGCCCGGAGCAGCTGGACCGCGCGCTGCGCGTGGTGCCGGGCCTGGCCTGGCTGTCGCTCTGGCTGCTGCTGGCGCTGATCCTGGCCGGGCTGGTCTGGAGCCTGCGCTCCACCGCCGCGGTGAAGACCCAGGCCCAGGGCGTGCTGCTGAGCGCCGGCGGCGTCGGCGATGTGGTGGCCCCCGCCCCGGGCCGGCTGCTGCGCCTGCTGGCCAGCCCCGGCGAGGCGGTGGCCGAGGGCCAGCTCGTCGCGCTGCTCGACCAGCCGGAGCTGGAGGCCGACCTCTCCCGCCGCCGCACCGAGGCCGCCAGCCTGGAGGAGCAGGAGGCGCGGGTGCGCCGCTTCCTCGAGGGCGAGGCCGAGGCGCGCCGCCGCCTGGCCGAGGCGCGGCAGCAGGCCTTGCGCGCCCGCATCGCCTCGCTCGCCGCGCTCGAAGGCACGATGGGCGAGATGGCCTCGATCCAGCAGGGGCTGTTCGGCCGCGGCCTCGGCACGCGGGAGCGTTTCCTGGCCGCCCAGCAGCAATGGCAGGAGGTGCGCAGCCAGCGCAGCGAGGCCGAGAACAGCCTGGTGCAGATCGCTGCCGAGACCGAGGCGGAGCGCATCCGCGCCGAGCGCGAGCTGCTCGATCTCGGCATGCGCCGCGCCGCCGTGGCGCGCGAGATCGCCTGGACGGAGGGCGAGCTGGCCCGCCGCGGCCGCGTGCTGGCCCCCGCCCCGGGCATGCTGGTCGAGCAGGTGGCCAATCCGGGCGAGCTGGTCACCGCCGGCGCGCCGGTGCTGCGCTTCCTGGCCGGCCGCGCCGACGAGGCCGAGGGCCTGGTCGCCCTGCTCTATGTCCCGCCGGCCGATGGCAAGCGGGTGCAGCCCGGCATGCGGGTGCAGGTGATCCCCTCCACCGCCCGGGTGCAGCGCGACGGCTTCATCGAGGGCGAGGTGGAGAGCGTCTCCGCCATCCCGGCGACGCGGGAGGGCATCCTGCGCACGCTGAAGAATGGCGCGCTGGTCGACCAGCTGATGCAATCCGGCCCGCCGGTGCTGGCGACGGTGCGGCTGGCGCGCGACCCGGCGGCGCCGGGCGGCTATCGCTGGTCCACCGGCAGCGGCAAGGCGCTGGCGATCGGCAGCGGCACGCTGGCCGAGGGGCGCATCGTCGTCGACGACATCCCGCTGATCGCGCTGGTGCTGCCGGAGGCGGAGCGCCTGCTGGGCTGGATCGGGCTCTGAGATGCAGGGCGTGATCGCCGGCGCCGCCGCCTCGCCCCAGGACGCCGCGCGGCGCCGCGCGCCCAGCATCCTGCAGCTGGAGGCGGTGGAATGCGGCGCCGCCTGCCTGGCCATGGTGCTGGCAGCGCATGGGCGCTGGGTGCCGCTGGCCGAGCTGCGCGTGGCCTGCGGCGTCTCCCGCGATGGCAGCAAGGCCGGCAACATCGTGCGCGCCGCGCGCCGCTATGGGCTGGAGGCGAAGGGCTTCCGGCATGAGCTGGCGGCGCTGAAGGCGCTGCCGAAGCCCGCCATCCTGTTCGTCAACCTGAACCATTTCGTGGTGCTGGAGGGTTTCGCGCGCGGCCGCGCCTGGATCAACGACCCGGCCGGCGGCCGCCGCGCCATGACCGAGGCGGAGCTGGACGAGATCTATTCCGGCATCGTGCTCACCTTCGAGCCGGGTCCGGATTTCGCCCCCGGCGGCGCCCCGCCGGCGCTGGCCGGGCGGCTCTTCGCCTGGCTGCGCGGCGGCGGCGAAAGCGCGCTGGCCTATGCGCTGGCCAGCGGCCTGGGCCTCGCCCTGATGGCGATCCTGCTGCCCGGCTTCAGCCGCATCTTCATCGACCAGTATCTGGTGGAGGGGCAGCAGGATTGGGTGGGCTGGCTGCTGTTCGCCATGCTGGCGGCGGCGCTGGCGCAGGGCGGGCTGGTCTGGCTGAAGGGCAGCATCACGCACCGCCTGGCCACCTCGGTCGCGCTGCGCGCCGGGGCGCGCTTCGTCTGGCGCATGCTGCGCCTGCCCATCCCCTTCTTCACCCAGCGCTATGCCGGCAGCATCGGCAGCCGGGCGGAGCTGGCGCCGCTGCTCGGCCAGCACGCGGCGAAGGAGCCGGTGGTGCTGCTGGTCGAAGGCGCCTGCGTCGCCGTCTATCTCGGTGTCATGCTGCTCTATTCGCCGCTGCTGACGGCGGTGGCCGCCGCCATGGCGCTGGGCAACCTCGTGCTGTTCCTGGCGGCGCGGCGCGGCGTCGAGGAGCGCGAGCAGAAGGCGGCGCTGGACCAGGTGAAGCTCGGCGCCAAGACCATGCTCGGCCTGCAGATGATCGAATCGCTGAAGGCCACCGGCACCGACGGGCCCTTCTTCGAGGCCTGGGCCGGCCAGCACGCGCTGGTGGTGGGGCAGCAGCAATCGGTCGGCCGCGTCGCCGCTTTGTTCGCGACGCTGCCGGATTTCCTGGCCCAGGCCGGGGCGGCGCTGGTGCTGGTGCTGGGCGGTTTCCTGGTGATGCAGGGCCAGCTGACGCTGGGCACGCTGGTCGCCTTCCAGCTGCTGCAGGCCGGCATGACCCTGCCGCTGCGCGCGCTGATGCAGAACGCGGTGCAGATGCAGGCGGCGCGCGGCACGGTCGAGCAGATGGAGGATGTGCTGCTGCACCCTGAGGCGCCGGAATTCGCCGCCCCCGCGCCGGAGGAGGGCGCGGCGCGGCGCGAGCAGCGGCTCTCCGGCGCGCTCTCCCTGCAGGGGGTCAGCTTCGGCTACAGCCCGCTGGAGCCGGCGATGATCGAGGATTTTTCCCTGGATTTGGTGCCGGGGGCGCGGGTGGCGCTGGTCGGCCCCTCGGGCAGCGGCAAATCCACCGTGGGGCGGCTGGTCACCGGCCTATTCCCGCCCTGGTCCGGCGAGATCCGCCTGGATGGCCGGCCGATCGGCAGCCTGCCGCGCGGGCTGCTGCGCGATTCGCTCGCCGTGGTCGACCAGGAGATCGTGCTGTTCGAGGGCAGCGTGCGCGACAACATCGCCCTCTGGGACGAGACCATGCCGGAGGCCGCCATCATCGCCGCGGCGCGCGATGCGGCGATCCATGACGACATCATCGCCCGCCCCGGCGGCTATGACGGCCGGGTCGAGGAGGGCGGGCGCAATTTCTCCGGCGGCCAGCGGCAGCGGCTGGAGATCGCCCGCGCCCTGGTGAACTCGCCGAGCCTGCTGGTGCTGGACGAGGCGACCAGCGCGCTGGACCCGATCGCCGAGAAGCAGGTGATGGACAATCTGCGCCGCCGCGGCTGCGCCTGCCTGATCATCGCCCACCGCCTGAGCACGGTGCGCGATTGCGACGAGATCATCGTCATGCATCGCGGCAAGGTGCTGGAGCGCGGCACGCATGAGGCGCTGCTGGCCGCCGGCGGTCCCTATAGCCGGCTGATCGAATCCTGATGGCCGAGACGCTGCTCCCGCCCGGCCTCGGCACGCCGCGCGCCATCGCCGGCAACACGCCGCTGCTGCTCGACCGCCCCGACCAGGCGCTGCTGGTGCTGGAGGGCGAGGTCGAGCTCTTCCTGGTGCCGCTGGAGGAGGGGCGCCCCGCCGGGCTGCGCCGGCATCTCTTCGGCCTGGGCCGCGGCGCGCTGCTGTTCGGCGTCGATGGCGCGGCGGAGGGGGTGGGGCTGCTGGCGGTCGGCCATGTCGGCACCAGGGTGGCCGAGCTGCCGCCGGGCGCGCTGCAGGGCTGGGCCGCCGACCCGGCGCGCCGGGCGGGGCTGGAGACGGCGCTGGAGCGCTGGGTGCAGGGGCTGACCGGCGCCATGGTGCGGCCGATCCAGCCGCGCCCGCGGCTGGAGACGCTGTTCCAGCCCGGCGAGACCGCCCGCCCCGCCGCCGGCCGCCGCGCCGGCCCCGCGCGCGGCATCGCCTGGGCGCGGCCGGAGGGCGCCGCCTTCTATCTCGACACCGGCGAGGTGGCGGCGGGCGAGACCCTGCCGCTGGCCGCCGGCGCCTGGCTGGAGCAGCCGCAGGACGCCCCCCTGCCCAGCCTGACCACCGGCGCGGCGCTGGAGCGGGGCCTGGCCTGGGCGGGGCTGGCGACGCTGCACCGGCTGATGCTGGAGATCCTGCCGCTGAACCTGATGCTGGCGGCGGCCGACGAGGCCAACCGCCAGCGCGCCCGGCACCATTCCGACCGCGAGGCCGGCGAGGCGGCGCTGCAGCGCCTGGCCGAGCCGCTGGCCGGCGCCCGCCCCTTCCGCCCCCCGGTGGAGGGGGAGCAGCCGCTGCTGCGCACCGTCGCCGCCATCGCCAGCCATCTCGGCCTGGCGCTGACCCCGCCGCCGCCGCGCCGCGAGCAGGGCGAGATCCGCCCCGCCACGCTGGGGGAGATCCTGCGCGCCAACCAGCTGCGGGCACGCGGGCTCAGGCTGCAGCCGGGCTGGTGGGGGCAGGATGCCGGGCCGCTGCTGCTGCTGCGCCAGGGCGATGGGCGGCCGCTGGCGCTGCTGCCGCGGCCGCTGCGCGGCGGCTGGCAGCTCTACGACCCGGTCGAGGAGAAGCTGGCGCCGCTTTCCGCCCGCGCCGCCGCGGCGCTGCGCGGCGAGGCCTTCCAGCTCTACGCGCCGCTGCCGGCGCGTCCGCTGCGCGGCCTCGACATCGGCGGCAACCTGCTGCGCTGGGCGAGGAGCGACGCGCTGGCGGTGGTGGGCCTCGGCGCCGCGGCCGGGCTGCTCAATCTCGGCGTGCCGCTGGCCACCGGCGTGCTGGTGGACAGCATCATCCCCGCCTATGACCTGCCGCGGCTGCTGGAGATGGCGCTGGTGCTGGGCCTGCTGGCGCTGGTCATGCTGGTGCTGCGCTACGCCGTGCAGATCGCCGCGCTGCGCATCGAGGGGCGCGCCGGCACCCGCCTGCAGGCGGCGGTGATCGACCGGCTGCTGCGCCTGCCCATGGGCTTCTTCCGCGGCCATTCCGCCGGCATGCTGGCCAAGCGGGCGCTGGCCGTGCAGGTGATCGAGCGCGCCGTCGGCGGCGCGCTGATCGGCAGCCTGCTGACCGGGCTGCTCTCGCTGCTCTCGCTCGGGCTGATGGCCTGGTATTCCTGGCGGCTGACCCTGGTGGCGCTGGCCATGCTGGTGCTGCTGCTGGGCGTCACCCTGCTGCTGGGCTGGCTGCGCATCCGGCATGAGCGCGAGGTGGTGAGCCTCGGCGGCGAAAGCGCCGGGCTGCTGCTGCAGCTGGCCAGCGGCATCGCCAAGCTGCGCCTGGCGGCGGCCGAGCAGCGCGCCTTCCTGCGCTGGGCAAGGCTGCAGGCGAAGCTGGCGCGGCAGCGTTTCCTGGCCGAGCAGATCGGCACGCTGAGCGAGCTGTCCGGCACCCTGGCCCTGCCGCTGGCCACCGCCGCGCTGTTCCTGGCGATCCACTGGATGGGGCTGGGCCATGCCGGCACGGGCACGGGCGCCGGCCAGCAGGGGCTGGCGCTGGGCGCGCTGCTGGCCTTCCTCAACGCCTTCAGCCAATCCCTGTCCGGCATCGCCGGGCTGGCCGGCGCGGCGGTGCAGATCGCGGCGCTTCGCCCGGTCTACGCCCATGCCGCGCCGATCCTGGAGACGGTGCCGGAGACCGGCGAGCACCGCGCCGATCCGGGCACGCTGAGCGGCGCGCTGGAGGTCAGCCGCGTCAGCTTCCGCTACGGCCAGGACGGGCCGCCGCTGTTCGACGATCTGTCACTCGGCATCGCCGCCGGCGAATATGTCGCCATTGTCGGCCCCTCGGGCAGCGGCAAGTCGAGCCTGCTGCGCCTGCTGCTGGGCTTCGAGCAGCCGCAGGCGGGCGCCATCCTCTATGACGGGCAGGATCTGAACGGGCTGGACCCGCAGGCGCTGCGCCGGCAGCTCGGCGTCGTGCTGCAGGGCGGGCGGCTGATGCCGGGCAGCCTGCTGGAGAACATCCTCGGCCCCAATCTGCACCTGTCGGAGCGCGAGGCCTGGGCGGCGGCGGAACAGGTCGGCCTGGCCGAGGATCTGCGCGCCATGCCGATGGGCATGCAGACCGTGATCTCCGATTCCGGCAGCACCCTCTCCGGCGGCCAGGTGCAGCGCGTGCTGCTGGCCCGCGCCGTGGTGGCGCGGCCGCGCATCCTGCTGCTGGACGAGGCGACCAGCGCGCTCGACAACCGCACCCAGGCCCAGGTGACGGAGAGCCTGGACCGGCTGAACGCGACGCGCATCGTCATCGCCCACCGGCTCTCCACCGTGGTGCGGGCCGACCGCATCCTGGTGCTGCGCGAGGGGCGCATCTGCGAGAGCGGCCGCTATGAGGAGCTGATCGCCGCCGGCGGTTTTTTCCGCGCCCTGGCCGAGCGGCAGCTGCTCTGAACGGCCCGGCCTAGAGCCGGCGGATCCAGCCCGTCGTCGCCGGCGCCTTCTCCTTGCCGCCCTCCTTCGCGGCCTCGGCGGGCGGTTCGGGGCGCAGCGGGCCGCCGGCCGGGCGGGTGCCGCCGGCCAGCCGCGCCTCGCGCGGGGACATGCCGAAGGCCTCGCGGAAGCTGCGGCTGAACGCCGCCTCGTTGCGGAAGCCCCAGCCATAGGCGATCTCGGCGATGCGCCGGCGCTCCGGCACCGCCGCGGTGATCTCCTGGAAGCAGCGCTCCAGCCGGCGCCGGCGGATATAGGAGGCGACGCCGCCATAGGGCTCGAACAGCCGGTACAGCGTCGGGCGGGAGACGCCGAATTGCCGCGTCAGCATCTCGGGCGAGAGCTGCGGCGCCGCCAGGTTGCTTTCGATGAAGCGGCGGATCAGCACCAGGGAGGGCGTGTGCACCGGCGCATGCCCCTCCTGCCGCGCCGCCAGCACCGGCGTGGCGCAGGCGGCGACCAGCATGGCGGTGGCCTGCAGCAGCGGCTGCGCCTCGGCCTGGGTCAGCTGGCCGCCGCATTCCTGCAGGCCCACCAGATGCTCGCCCAGCAGCCGGCCGAGCGGCGTGCCGCCCTCCACCACCACGCCATGCAGCGCCTCGGGCTTGGGCACCAGCGGCGCCAGCGAGGCGCGCGGCATCACCAGGGTGATATTCTCGAAATCCTCGGCGCTGGTGTGCAGCGTCTGCGCCATGTCGAGGATGCAGACATCGCCCGGCCGCACGGTGATCGGCAGTTCCCCGGCCACGCCCTGATAGCCGCCCTGGCGGTAGAGCTGGATCAGGAAATGATCGACGCCGGTGCGGGCGATGGTGAAGGAGGAGCGGCGGAAGATCTGCGCGCTGGCGGCGATGCGGCCGATCACCACCCCGCCCAGATCATGGCTGTCGACGGCGACGCGGAAATGGTCCATCGCCTCCGGCGTCGGCAGCGCCACGTCGAAGAACACGGCGGCGATCTGCCGCCAGGTCCAGAAAGCCTGTTCGGGGGAGCCGGCCATCGCCCCATCGAACTGCATGGCGGCGGCTTGGGCAGGCGGGGCGGCAGGGGCATCCGGCATGGCAACGACCCTAACCCGATACCGTTGTCGCGACCAGGGTGGGAGGGGCGGCTCGGCGGCAGGCCAGGGTCATCGGCGATTCCGGTTCCATTCCGGAATCGTTACAGCTTGACCGTGGCGCTGCCCAGCCCCCTTAGCGGAAGGGTGAACGATCCGGGTCCGGGTCCGGCATGGCGGCCAGCAGGCTGCGCGCATAGTCGCTGCGCGGCGCCTGGAAGACCTGCCCGGTCTCCCCCTCCTCCACCAGCCGGCCGCGATAGATCAGCGCGACGCGGTCGCAGACATAGCGGATGACGCCGAGATCATGGCTGATGAAGAAATAGGTCAGCCCCAGCTGCTGCTGCAGCTCATGCAGCAGGTTCAGCACCTGCGCCTGCACCGAGACGTCGAGCGCGCTGGTCGGCTCGTCCAGGATCAGCACCTCCGGCCCCGTGGCGAGCGCCCGGGCGATGCCGATGCGCTGCCGCTGGCCGCCCGAGAATTCATGCGGGAAGCGCCCCAGATGCTGCGGGCCGAGGCCGACGCGCTCCAGCAGCTCCGCCGCGCGGTCGCGCCGCGCCCGGGCGCCGAGGCCGAGCCGTCCGCTGTGGATCTCCATCGGCTCGGTGACGATCTCGGCGATGCTGAGGCGCGGATTCAGCGAGGCATAGGGGTCCTGGAAGACGATCTGCATGCGCGCGCGCAAATTCCGCAGCCCGGCCGCCGAGAGGCGGGCGATATCCTCCCCCTCGAACAGGATGCGGCCCGCCGAGACCTCCTCCAGCCGCAGCAGGCAGCGCGTCAGCGTCGTCTTGCCGGAGCCGGATTCGCCCACCAGCCCGAAGCTCTCGCCGCGGCGGACGGAGAGGCTGACCTCGGACAGGGCGGTGACCTGCGGCGCGCGGCCGAAGAAGCCGCGCCGTTCGCCGCCATAGAGCTTGCTGACCCGCTCGACCGAGAGCATCACGCCGCCTCCTCCGCCGCCACGAAACAGGCGGCGCCATGCTCCGGCCCATGCGGCACCATCGGCGGCACGCCGGATTGGCAGGAGGGCCGCGCCAGCCGGCAGCGGGAAAAGAACCGGCAGCCCGGCGGCGGCGCCAGCAGCGAGGGCACGGTGCCGGCCAGCCCCTGCAGCGCACCGCGCGCCAGGCCGGCGGTAGGCAGCGCCGCCAGCAGCGCCTGTGTGTAGGGGTGCACCGGCTGCTTCAGCACGCCGCGCACCGGCCCGGCCTCCACCACATTGCCGGCATACATCACCGCCACATGGGTGCAGAGCTGCGCCACCACGCCGAGATTGTGGGTGATGAACAGCACGCCGAGATCATGCTCGCGCACCAGATCATGGATCAGCCGCAGGATCTGCGCCTGCACCGAGACGTCGAGCGCGGTGGTCGGCTCATCGGCGATCAGCAGCCGCGGCCGGCCGATCAGCGCCATGGCGATCAGCACGCGCTGGCGCATGCCGCCCGAGAATTGGTGCGGGTAGTCCTGTAGGCGCGCGGCGGCATCGGGGATGCCGACATGCTCCAGCATGGAAAGCGCCCGTGCCTTCGCCGCGCGCTTCAGCGCGAAGCGCGAGGCACCAGGAGAAAGACCCAGCAGCGAAGGGTCGGCCCGCCCGGCATGCAGCGCCACATCGACCAGCTGCTCGCCCACCCGGAAGACCGGGTTCAGATTGGTGGTCGGGTCCTGGAAGATCATGCCGATGCGGCGGCCGCGCAGCGCGCGCATCCGCGCCTCGGAGGCGGCGAGCAGATCCTCCCCCTCCAGCAGGATCTGGCCACGCGCATAGCGGGCGGGCGGCGCCGGCACCAGGCGCGAGACGGAGAGGCCGGTGAGCGACTTGCCGCAGCCGGTCTCGCCCACCACGCCCCAGATCTCGCCGCGCTCGACCTTCAGGTTGATGCCGTTGAGCACATGCGCCTCGCCATCGAAGGAGCGCATGTGCAGATGCAGGTCGCGGATCTCGAGGAGTGCCATCAGCGGCGCGCCTTGGGGTCGAGCAAATCGCGCAGCCCGTCGCCCAGCAAATTGAAACCGAAAACTGCCAGAAAAATGGCCAGGCCCGGGAAGATCGCCGTCCACCAGTAATCCGGCATGTTCGCCCGCGCGACAGACAGCAAAGAGCCCCATTCCGGCGTCGGCGGCTTGACGCCGATGCCGACGAAGCCGAGCGAGGCGACGGTGAGGATGGCAAAGCCCATATCGAGCGACATCTTCACGATCACCGGGGAGATGATGTTCGGCAGGATATGCCGCCGCAGCAGCCGCGCGGGGCCCGCCCCCATGGCGCGGGCGGCGGTGACGAACTGCTCCTCCTTCTTCGCCATCACCTCGCCGCGCACGAGGCGCGCATAGCCTGGCCACCAGGAGAGCGCGATGGCGAAGATCATGTTGCCGGTGCCGGGGCCGAGCGCGGCGGCGACCGCCATGGCCAGGATCAGGCTCGGCACGGTCAGCATCAGGTCGGAGAGGCGCATCAGCACCTCATCCACCCAGCCGCCGAAGAAGCCGGCGACGGCACCGGCCAGCACGCCCACACCGGCGCCGACCAGCACCACCGCCATGCCGGCCAGCAGCGAGATGCGCGTGCCGGCCAGCGTCAGGGAGAAGACATCCTGCCCGACCTCATTGGTGCCGAACCACCATTCGGCGGAGGGCGGCTGGAAGCGCGCGCCGGTCTGCACCAGGCCTGCCACATGGTCGGGATGCGGCACGATGGCGGGGCCGAGGATGGCGACGGCCAGCAGCGCCAGCACGATCACCAGTCCGAGCACCGAGACCCAGGAGCGGCGGAAGCGGTAGAGGCCGCGGCGGAAACGCTCGCCGCTCATCGCAGGCGCACCCGCGGGTTCAGCAGACCATAGAGCAGGTCCACCAGCAGATTGACCAGCACGAAGAGCGTTCCGATGCAGAGCGTGACGCCGATGATCGGCATGAAATCCTGGGTCAGCACCGCCTGGGTGGCGTAGAGGCCGAGGCCCGGCCAGTCGAACACCGTCTCCACCAGCACGGTGCCGCCGAGCAGCCAGCCGAAATACAGGCCGATAACGGTGAGCGTCGCCGAGACCGCGTTCTTCAGCACGTATTTGAACAGGATCAGCCGCGCGGAGAGGCCGAGGGCGCGCTCCGTCGTCACGTAATCCTGCTGCAGCACCTCGATGGTCGAGGCGCGCATCATGCGGGTGATGGTGGCCAGCGGCGAGAGCGACATGGCGATGGCCGGCAGCGCCAGATGCTGCAGGGCGATGCCGAAGGCGTGCCACTGGCCGGTGAGCAGCGCATCCACGGTCAGCAGCCCGGTGAGGGTGGCGGGCGGATCCTCAGTCAGCGGAAAACGGCCCGAGAGCGGCAGCCAGCCCAGCCACATGGCGAAGCCCAGCTGGAACAGCAGGCCGAGGAAGAAACGCGGCATGGAGATGGCGCCGAGCGAGACGGCGCGCGACAGGAAATCCGGCCAGCGATCGCGATACACCGCCGCCATCAGCCCGGCCGGAATGCCGATCAGCACGGCCAGCAGCATCGCCGCCAGCACCAGCTCCAGCGTCGCCGGCAGATAGGCCGCCAGATCCTCGATGACGGGCCGGCGGCTGAAGATCGAGACGCCCCAATCGCCCTGCAGCAGACCCGTGACATAGTGCCAGTATTGCAGCGGCAGCGGCTGGTCGAGGCCGAATTCGCGCGCGACCTCGGCGACATCGGCGGCCGAGGCGTTGGGCCCCGCCGCCAGCCGCACCGGATCGCCCGGCAGCAGCCGGGCGATGGCAAAGACCAGCATGGACAGCCCCACCAGCACCGGCACCAGCAGCAGCAGCCGCCGCAGGATGTAGCGGATCATGCGGCGGCCCTCCCGCTCAGCCCAGCGACAGCGGGAACAGCTCCGGCGCGTTGGACGCGACGGGCGTGAAGACGAAGCCCCGGACGTTGTTGCGCAGCGCCAGCTTGCGCCGCTCCAGCACGCCGAAGATGTCGCAGGCATCCTCCATCACGATGCGCTGGAATTCGGCATAGAGGGCGCGGCGCTTCGCCGGATCGGTCTCGGCGCGGGCCTGGACGATCAGCGCGTCGACCTTGGGGTTCGAATAGACCGGGTTCTGCCAGTTGCCGTTGCGCGAGGAGTGGAAGCCCGCGAAGGCGAGGTTGTCCGCATCGCCGTAATTCGCCGTCTGGTAGACGGGGAAGAAATCCGCCAGCGTCTCCGGCGAGCGGCAGGAGGCGACGAGGTCCGGCCAGATGGCCGAGCGGATCTCCAGCTCGATATTCAGCGCGCGCAGGCTGTCGAGCAGGATCAGCGCCCAGCGCCGCTGCTGCTCCAGCCCCGAGACATGGGTGATGACCAGCTTGATGCCGCCATTCGGATGCGCCGACTGCGCCAGGAACTGCTTGGCGCGGTCCAGATCGGTCCGCCAGGGCTGCAGGCTGGCGTCGAAGCCGTCGATGCTGTCGGGCAGCGGGCCCTTCATCAGATCGGCATAGCCGGCGACATCCAGCATCGCCTGGTAGTTGAAGGCGCAGGAGATGGCGCGGCGCAGATTGGCGTCCATCAGCGGCCCGTGCCGCGTGTTCATCTTGATCTGGAAGGTGCGGTATTCCGGCTCGATCACCAGATCAAGGCCGGGCCGGTTCTTCAGCGTGTCCATGTCCTCGCTGGTCAGGTCGAGGGCGATCTGCGCCTCGCCCCGCTGCACCATCAGCCGCTGCGTCGCCGTCTCGCGGGTGATCTTCCAGATGGCGCCGGTGAGGTTGCCGCCGCCCTGGCGCCAGCCATTGGCGGCACGCTCCAGCTCGTAGAGATTGCCCGGCTCGGCGCGGCGCACGGCGAAGGCGCCGGAGCCGGCGATGTTGGCGCGCAGCCAGGACTGGCCGTCATCGCTGCCCTTGTTGGCCTCGACCTGGCGCGGATTGACGATCCAGATCCAGGGCAGCACCTGCAGGAAGGGCACGAAGGCGTTGGCCAGGCGGAAGCGCACCGTCTGCGCATCCACCGCCTCGACGCTGCCGGGGCGGACGATGCCGGCGATCATCCAGACATTGCCGCGATTGAGGCGCAGGATGCGCTCGAAGGAATAGACGACCGCCTCGGCATCGACGGCGCTGCCATCATGGAACTTCGCCGCCGGGTTCAGCTTGAAGACGTATTCGCGGCCATCCTCGGAGATGGTCCAGGAGGACGCCAGATGCGGCACCGGCTTCGGCGGGTTGCCTTCGACCCGCACCAGCGAGTCGTAGACATTGCGCATCATCCAGCTGGTGGAATAGCCGGAGGCCAGATGCGGGTCGAAATTGGGGATGTCCTGGTTGCTGGCCAGCACCAGGATGCGGCGGCCCTGCGCGGCCGCCTCCCCATTCCCGAGCATCAGGGCCGACACGGCGGCCGCGCCGCCGGCCAGCACGCCGCGCCTCGTCAGTTCCGTCATCCTCAAGCCTCCTGTCTCGCGCGCCGGTTCAGGCCGGCTCCGCCTGCTTCTGCCGGGCCGCGGCATAGTCGCGCGCGGCGCCATCCTCGGTGACCATGCCCAGACGCACATCCCGTGCCACGGCCTCCGGCGCGCGCCGCGCCGGGTCGCCATAGCCGGAGCCGCCGGCGATGCAGATCTCGACGATCTCGCCCGGGCCCTGCACCTGGACCAGGCGGCCGGTGCCGCAATCCTCCAGCAGCGCGCCCTTGGCGTCCAGCACGCGGCCACGCGCGCCGCGCCCGGCCTCGCCGCCGAACAGGCCGGGGATGGGGTTGCCCACGCCTTCCGGATAGACCGAGACGAAGCTCGCCAGCCCATCCTCTCGCAGCTTGCGCAGCCGCACCCGCTGGCCGAGGCCGCCGCGCTGCGCGCCGGGCCCGCCGCTGTCGGGCAGGTAGGCCTTCTCCAGCACCAGCACCGGCACCCGCGCCTCGAACAGCTCGATCGAGGTGTTGGAGGCGGAGGTCGGCCAGAGCAGGCCCGACTTGCCATCGCCATGCGCCGAGGCGCCCTGGCCGCCGCCGATGAACAGCATGTCGGAATAGGTGCGCCCCGCCTCGTCCTGGCCATAGACATAGGCGGCCATGGGCAGGCCGGTATTGGCCTGCACCTTGTCCGGAGCGGCGCCCGACAGCGCGCGGAAGATGTTCGGCGCCAGGTACCAGCCGGTGCGGGTGCGCATGTTCACCGCCGCGGGCCGCTTCGCGTTCAGCACCGAGCCCTCCGGCGCCTTCACGGTGAAGGGACGGTAGCAGCCGGCATTGCCGCGCACGCCGGGGGTCAGCATGCATTTCAGCGGATAGGTGGCATGCGCTGCGGTGTAGTTCATGGTGCTGTTCAGCCCGCCCTGCGGCAGCTGCGGCGGCGCGCCGTCGAAATCCAGCTCGATCGCATCGCCCTCGACCGTCAGCTTCAGCGGGTAGGACAGCACCTGGCCCAGCGGGTTGTTGCTGATGGTGGAGCGATAGATTCCGTCCGGCAGGGCGCGGATGGCCTCCCGCATCGCGGTTTCCGAACGGCGCTGCACCACGGTCGCCAGCGCCCGGAGGTCCTGCATGCCGTAATCGGCCATGAAGGCCAGCAGCCGCTCGGCGCCCAGGCGGTTGGCGGCGACGAAGGAATGCACGTCGCCCAGCACCTGCTCGGGGTTGCGCACATTCTCGCGCAGCAGGGCGAAGAGCGCCTCGCTGGGCTTGCCGGCCTCGTAGAGCTTCATGGGGGGGATCTGCAGCCCCTCCTCGAAGATCTCGCGCGCCCGCAGCGAATCCTTGGTGCCGCCAATGTCGGAGACATGGCCGACCGTGCCCATCAGCCCGACCACCTTGCCATCCCGGAAGACCGGGGTGACGATGGCGATGTCGAAGAGATGCCCGGCGCAGAGCCAGGGATCATTGGTGATCAGCACATCGCCCGGCTGCAGCGTGTGCGAGGGATATTTCTGCAGCAGCGCCTTCACGGCGAGCGGCAGGCAGAGGTTGAACACCGGCATGGCGCGCGGCGAATGCGCCAGCGTCTCGCCCTCGGGGTCGAGCAGCTCGCAGGCGAAATCCTGGCTCTCGGAAATCACCAGGGAGAAGGCGGTGCGGCAGACCGTCAGCCACATCTCCTCCACCACCGTCACCAGGCGGGACCACATGATCTCCAGCGCGATCGGGTCGGCCTCGATGCGGGCGCAGGCTTCTTCAAGTGCCATGCCCGGCGTCACCAGCGCGCCGGCCTGGGCCGTGGCGGCGATGGCGATGCGCAGGTTGAGCCCGGCATCGACGGTGACGACATCGCCCGGCGGCACGATGGTGGTGGATTCGCGCTCCTCGATGATGGCGGGGCCGGGGATGCGGTCGCCGGCCACCAGCGCGTAGCGGTCATAGACCGTGGCCTCCTGCCAGCCGCCCTCGAACCAGGCGCGGCGGCTGCCCTTCACGCGGGCGGTGGCATCGCCGCCGCCGACCGCGCCGGTCAGCGACAGCACCGGCTCGGGGCCCACGCAGCGGACGCGGAAATTGATCGCCTCGATCCGCGCGCCCTCATAGAGCGAGGTGTAGCGCGCGGCGTAGACTTTTCCGAAGCTGACGCGGATCTCGTCCAGGGAGTCGCCGGTGATGGCGCCCTCCGGCAGCGGCACGGCGATGTCGTGCATCTGGCCGACCAGGCGCATATCGGCGCTGCGCTCCACCCGGATATCCTCCGGGGAGACGCCCGCTTCCAGCAGGCGGGCGCGGCCCTCCGCCGCCAGCTCTTCCAGCACGCCATTGACCAGGGCGGCGTCAAAATCGGCGGAGAATTCGACGGGCAGCGAGCGCGCCGTCTCGAAGGAGAGCGGTGCCGCCAGGAAACCCAGCGCCGAGGCGGCGCCGGAGGCGGGCGGGATGATCACCTCCCGCACGCCCAGCGCGCGGGCGACATCGGCGGCATGGGCCGGGCCGGCGCCGCCGAAGCCCACCATGGCATAGCCGCGCGGGTCCTTGCCCTTCTCCACCAGATGCACGCGGGCGGCGGCGGCCATGCTCTCCACCACCACCTTGTGGATGCCCCAGGCGGCGTCCATCACATCGAGCTTCAGCGGCGCCGCCACGCTCTCCACCGCGCGGCGCGCGGCGTCGAGGTCGAGGCGCATGCGCCCGCCCAGGAAGAAGCCGGGATCGTAATAGCCGAGGACGAGATTGGCGTCGGTCACGGTGGGCTTCACGCCCCCCATGCCGTAGCAGGCCGGCCCCGGGTCGGAGCCGGCGGAATGCGGCCCGACCTTCAGCAGCCCGACCGCGTCGATCTGCGCGATCGAGCCGCCGCCGGCGCCGATCTCGATCATGTCGATCACCGGCGCCTTGATCGGCAGGCCGGAGCCCTTGCTGAAGCGGTGCACGCGCCCCGCCTCCAGCATCGGCGCGATCTCGACGCGGCCATCCTCGATCATGCAGGCCTTGGCGGTGGTGCCGCCCATGTCGAAGGAGATGACGTCCTTCTGGCCGGCCAGCGAGCCGAACAGGGCGGTCGCCAACCCGCCGCCGGCGGGGCCGCTTTCCAGCAGGCGGATCGGGAAGGCGCGCGCCGTCGCCGGCGAGACCAGCCCGCCGGCCGAATGCATCAGCCGCAGCGCGCCGGTGAAGCCGCGCGCCGCCAGCTCGCGTTCCAGCCGCTTCAGGTAGCGGTCCATCAGCGGCTGCACATAGGCATTGGCGCAGGTGGTGACGCTGCGCTGATACTCCCACATCTCCGCCACCACCTCGGCCGAGAGCGAGACGGAGAGAAGCGGAAACTCGCCACGGGCGATCTCGCCCACGCGCTTCTCATGCGCCGGGTTGCGATAGGCGTTGAGGAAGCAGACGGCCACCGCCTCCACCCCCTGCTCCACCAGGCGGCGCAGCGCGTCGCGCACCGCGCCCTCATCCAGGGCGGTGACGGCATTGCCGTCGCGGTCCATGCGCTCCGGCACCTCCAGGCGCAGGTCGCGCGGCACCAGCGGCTCGGGGAAGCCCAGGAACAGATCGTAGATGTCGTAGCGCTGCTCCGTGCCCATCTCGAGGATGTCGCGGAACCCCTCGGTGGTGATCAGGCCGAGCTTCGCGCCCTTGCGCTCGATCACCGCATTGGTCACCAGCGTGGTGCCGTGGATGATCTCGCCGACATCGGCGAGCGCGATGCCGCCCATGGCCACCAGCTCCTCCAGCCCCTGCAGCGCGGCGATGGAGGGATCGTGCGGCGTGGTCAGCCGCTTGTGCAGCCGCACGCTGCCGGCGGCCGAATCATACAGGATGAAATCGGTGAAGGTGCCGCCGATATCGAAGCCGATGCGCCAGCGATGGCCGGCCTGTGGGGCGGAAGCGTTCATCAGGGATCCTCAGGGCTCAGCGGCGGCACCGCGGGCGGCAGGCGCCGCCCCGGGCCGGGTCTGGATGGCGCGCGCCTCGGCCAGCAGGGCGGCGATCATGCGGTCGCGCTCGGCGGCATCGACCAGGGACAGCGGATAGACGATGCAGAGGCAGGCATCCTCGCTGCCGCTGGCATTGCCCAGGGCGACGGCGATGCTGCCGACGCCGGGGTTGGATTCATCCTCGGCCAGCGCGTAGCCATCGCGCCGCACGGCTTCCAGCCGCTGCAGCAGCTCCTCCATGTCGCGCGGCGCGTTGGGGCTGGGCGGTACCAGCGGACCGGGATGCATGCGCCGCACCTCGTCATCCGGCAGCCGCGCCAGCAGCGCGCGGCCGGAGGCGGCGGCGAAGGCCGGCAGGCGCTGGCCGATCGGGGTGCCGACGCGCAGCATCTGCGAGCCCTCGTGATAGGTCAGCCCGATCACGTCCAGCCCGTCGCGGATGCTGACATAGCCGGTATGGCCGAAATCGCGGCTGACCCGCGCCACCCCCGCATGGGCGCGCGAGACCAGGGCGGAATCCCGGCGATAGGTGTTGCCCAGCTCGAACATCAGGATGCCGGGGCGATAGCCGCGGCTGTCCGGCACCCCCTCCAGGAAGCCGGCCTCGCGCATCGCCCGCAGCAGGCGGGAGACATTGCTCTTCGGCAGGGAGAGCAGTTCCGCCACCTCGGTGACGGTCAGCTCCTGGCGGCGCGCCGAGAAGCAGCGCAGCACCTGGCCGGCGGTGGACAAAGTGGTCATCTGTGTTCCGGTTTATGGAAACAGGGTTCCTGTAAATGAAACGCTAGGACTCTTCGGCCCCGGCCCGCAAGCCCCTTCTCGGCCTTCCGGGGCCGTGGGCGGCACGGCGCTGCCCAGTCCGGTGGCAGAGGCCAGCCCGGCTGCCGCGCCGCTGGGCAGAGCTGCCCCCTTGACCGGAGGGGGCGCCGCCGTCATGGCCGCTGCACGCGCCGGGCGCCGCCCGGCCGGCACTGTTCATGCGCGGAAGGATGCGCCATGCGGCTGGATCTCCTGCGATCGGGGAGAAGGATGGGCCGGCCCGACCGGCGCCTGCTGCTGGCGGGCGGCGGCGCCGCGGCGCTGCTGCTGGGCGCCGTGCTGCTGCTGCGCGGCGGCGAGGCCCCGGGCCCGGATGGCCAGCCGGCCGCCCGCCCCGCCGCCCAGGCGCCGCTGCAGCCGGCCGGCGAGGCCGAGCGCCAGCTGGTGGAGGGCGCGCTGCGCCAGGTGAACCAGGCCTGGCAGGCGCAATTTGCCAGGCTCAGCCGCACCTATACCGGCGCCGAGCCGCTGCTGATGAACGGCATCCCGCCCGAGGCCTGCGACCGCGCCCCGGCCGGCGCCGGGATCTTCTACTGCCCGGCCGATGCGCGGCTCTATGTCGATCTCGACCGCGTCGCCCGGCTGCGCCAGCGCGGCGGCGAGACCGGGCCGCTGGCGGTCTTCTACCTGCTGGCGCATGGCGCCGGGCATCATGTGCAGCAGCTGCTCGGCATCACCGGGCTGGTGCGCGGGCTGCAGCAGGCGCAGACGGCGGATCCGGCGGCCTCGCTGGCGCTGTGGAACCGGCTGGAATACCAGGCGGAATGCTTCGCCGGCCTCTCGGCGCGCGACGGCGCCCAGGCCGCGGCGCTCGCCGCGCCCGGCGCGGTGGAGGCGGTGCTGCAGATGGCGGCGCTGGACGATGCCCGCCCCGCCCCGCCGCCGCCCGGCGCCACCCCGCCCACCGATGCCTCGGCCCAGGGCGAGGCCGGGCTGCGCGCCGAATGGTTCCGCACCGGGCTGCAGCGCGGCGACTATGCCGCCTGCGACAGTTTCGGCGGCCTGCCCTGAGCCGCCACGGACAGCCCGGGAGGAAACCGCCATGACCGCGCCGCTGATCCTGACCATGGGCGAGCCGGCCGGCATCGGCGGCGAGATCGTTGCCGCCGCCTGGCATGAGCTGCGCGCCTCGGGCCCCGCCTTCCTCTATCTCGGCGACCCGTCCCTGCTCGGCGACACGCCGTGGCGGGCGGTCGAGCGCCCGGAGCAGGCCACGGAAGACTTCGCCACGGCGCTGCCGGTGCTGCCCCTGGCGCTGGCCGCCCCGGCGCGGCCCGGCCAGCCCGATCCGCGCAACGCCCCCATGGTGATCGAGGCGATCCGCCAGGGCGTGGCCCTGGTGCAGGCGGGCCGGGGCAGCGCCATCGTCACCAACCCGATCCAGAAATCCGTGCTGACGGCAGCCGGCTTCCGGCATCCCGGCCACACCGAATTCCTGGCCGAGCTGGCGCCGGGCGGCGGCCCGCCGGTGATGCTGCTGGCGGCGGCCGGGCTGCGCACCGTGCCGGTGACCATCCACCAATCGCTGCGCAGCGCCATCGAGGACCTGACCACCGGGCGCATCCTGCGCATCGCCCGCGCCACGGCCGAGGGGCTGCGGCGGGATTTCGGCATCGCGGCGCCCCGCCTGGCGCTGTGCGGGCTGAACCCGCATGCCGGGGAGGATGGCACGATGGGGCAGGAGGATCGCGACATCATCGCCCCCGCCATCGCCGCGCTGCGGGCGGAGGGCATCGATGCGCGCGGCCCCTACCCGTCCGACACGCTGTTCACGCCGCGGGCGCGCCAGGGCTACGATGTCGCGCTCGGCATGTATCACGACCAGGCGCTGATCCCGGTGAAGACGCTCGACATGGCCGGCGGCGTCAATGTCACGCTTGGCCTCTCGATCATCCGCACCAGCCCGGACCATGGCACGGCGCTCGACATCGCCGGCCAGGGCCGCGCCGATCCGGGCAGCCTGGTCGCCGCGCTGCGGCTGGCCGCCGAGCTCGCCACGCATCGCCAGCAGAGGAGCGCCGCCTGATGCGCCTGTCGGTCAATGTCGATCACGTCGCCACGCTGCGCAATGCGCGGGGCGGCCGCTTCCCCGATCCCGTCGAGGCGGCGCGCGCCTGCCTCGCCGCCGGGGCGGATGGCATCACCGTGCATCTGCGCGAGGATCGCCGGCACATCCGCGACGCCGATGTGGCGCGCCTCGGCGCCGAGCCCGGGCTGCGGCTGAATTTCGAGATGGCGGCGACCGAGGAGATGGTGGGCATCGCCCTCGGCCTGCGCCCCGCCGCCTGCTGCATCGTGCCGGAGAAGCGGCAGGAGCTGACCACCGAGGGCGGGCTCGACCTGCTGCGCGCCGGGCCGGATCTGGCCGCTGCCATCGCCCGGCTGGCCGGCGCCGGCATCGAGGTGGCGATCTTCATCGAGCCCGACCCGGCGCAGATCCAGGCGGCGGCGCGACTCGGCGCCCAGGCGGTGGAGCTGCACACCGGCACCTATGCCGATGCGGAGGCCGCCGCGCGCGCGCCGCTGCTGGCGCGGCTGCGGCAGGGGGCGGAGGCGGCCGCCGCCGCCGGCCTCGCCTGCCATGCCGGGCATGGGCTGGACCACGACACGGTGCGCGGCATCGCCGCCATCCCGCAGATCGCCGAGGTCAGCATCGGCCATGCGCTGATCGGCGCGGCGCTGTTCGAGGGGCTGCCCGGCGCGGTGCGCCGCATGCGCCAGGCGATGGTGGAAGCGCGGCGCAATGCCATTGCGCAACCGCAAGAGTCTGCGGCATCCTCTTCCGGTTGAATACGGCAGCGGCAGGCCGGACCGGGGGTGGAACCCGGATCTGAGGAGAGGCGGCGTGCAGCAACCGAGACGATGCCGGCCCAGGGCCGGCAGGGAAGATCCCGGCCGGCCCGGCACCGGCCCGGACCGCCCGCGCCGGCCCCCGGCCGGTGGAATGGCGCGCCGCCCTCGCCCGGATGCGGAGCCGGACGGCCCGTGCCCCGCCGCCATCCCATCCGACGCAGCCCGCGGGCGCCGATGCTGAAACTGCCGCGCCGCCTGCTGACCCGAGCCCTCCGGAGGCCCCTGGCCTTCCATCTGGGCCTGTTCAGCGCGGCGCTGCTGCTGCCGGTGCTGCTGCTGGCCACCGCCTTCACCTGGGTCTCGCTGAAGGACCGCGAACAGGATCTGCACGAGCACGCGCTGCGCACCGCCGACCGGCTGATGGCGGTGCTGGAGGAGGAGCTGGCCGGCCAGGTCGCGGCGCTGCAGGTGCTGGCGGAAAGCCCGGCGCTGGACCAGCCGGACCCGGACGCCTTCGCCCGCCAGGCCACGGCGGTGGAGCGGCTGCTGGGCGGCGAGATCCGGCTGCGCCCGCCTCCGGGCGCCGGGCCGGCCGCCGGCCCCGAGCAGGCGCAGCTGGACGAGCAGGTGGCGGAGACCCGGCAGCCGGCGCGCTCCGGCCTCATCGCCCTGGGCAATGGCCGCTTCGCCGTGCTGCTGGCGGTGCCGGTGCTGCGCGACGGGCGGCTGCGCCAGCTGCTGCAGCTGGGCCTCTCCCCCGGCCAGTTCCGCGCCGCGCTAGAGCAGACGCTGCTGCCGCCGGGCTGGATCGCGACGCTGGTGGATGGCGAGGGCCGCGTCATCGCCCGCTCCACCGACCATGCGCTGCATGTCGGCCGCAGCCTGTCGCCCGAGTCGCAGCGCCACGCCCTGGCCCGGCAGGGCGTCTGGACCACCTATTCGGTGGGCGGCGAGCCGCTGCTGGCCGCCCATGTCTCCTCCCGCCAGGCCGGCTGGCGCGTCGGCGTGACCGTGCCGGTCGCGCTGGCCAATGCGCCGGCGCGGCATTCCCTGCTGATGCTGGCGCTGGCCGCCGGCGGGGTGGTGCTGCTGGCCGCGCTGCTGGCGGCGCTGGCGGCGCGCGGCATCGCCGCCCCGGTGCACCAGCTGGCCGAGGCGGCGCACCGGCTGGGCCGCGGCGAGGCGGTGCTGGCGCCCTCCCTGCCGATCCGCGAGCTGCACGAGGTCGGCAGCGCCCTGGCCGCCGCCGGCATCGCGCTGCGCAGCCGCGGCCAGGCGCTGGCGGAAAGCGCGTCGCTGCTGGCCCGCGCGCTGCAGGCGGCGCAGCTGGCCACCTGGGAATGGCAGCCCCAGGGCGACCATTTCCACGGCTCGCCGGGGCGGGAGGCGATGTTCGGCCGCCCGCGCGGCAGCCTGCGCGACCGCGCCGCGGTGATGGCGGCGGTGCATCCGGAGGACCGGACGCTGCTGGCCGCGGCGCTGGAGCGCTGCGCCCGCCCGGGCGAGGATCATTACGAGGTGCTGTTCCGCACCGTCTGGCCGGATGGCCGCATCCGCTGGCTGCACAGCCAGGGCGCGGTGCTGGAGCGCGATACGGAGGGCCGGCCGCTGCGCGTCAGCGGCGTGCTGCGCGACGTCACCGAGACGCGGCGCGCGGCGGAGCGCGAGCGGCTGCTGGCCGCCGAGGTCGACCACCGCGCCCGCAACGTGCTGGCCGTGGTGCTGTCGATGCTGCAGCTGAGCCGCGCCGACGATGCCGCGCGCTATGCCGAGGCGGTGCGCGGCCGTATCTCCGCCCTCGCCCGCGCCCATACCCTGCTCTCGCGCGAGCGCTGGGATGGCAGCGAGCTGCGCGCCCTGGCGCGGGAGGTGCTGGGCCCGCCGGCGCAGGGCGGCCCCATCGCGCTGCAGGGCCCGGCCGTGCCGCTGGCGGCGCATGCGGTGCAGCCGCTCAGCATGGTGCTGCACGAGCTGGCGACCAACGCCGCCCAGCATGGTGCGCTGTCCCGGCCGGAGGGCCGCGTCACCCTGGGCTGGCGGCTGCAGGAGGGGCGGCTGCTGCTGGACTGGCAGGAGCAGGGCGGCCCGCCGGCGCCGCAGCCCAGCCCCGGCTTCGGGCTGAAGGTGGTGCAGGCGACGGTGCGGCGGCAGCTCGGCGGCGCGCTGGAGCTGCAATGGGGCGAGGCCGGGCTCACCGCCCGCATCGCCCTGCCGCTCTCCATGCTGCAGGAGGATGGGCTGCAGCCCTCCCTGCTGCAGCCCGAGGCCCGCCGCGCCGGCTGAGGCGGTGCTTCCGCCCCACAGAGGAGTGTGGCAGGTTGCAACCCATGGCCCCACGCAGCACCCAGGCCCTCGGCAAGGCCGAGCGGCACAAGGCGATCCTCGCCGCCCTGTCCACCGACCCCACGGTGCGGATCAGCCTGCTGGCCGAGGAATTCGGCGTCTCCACCGAGACGGTGCGGCGCGACATCGAGGAGCTGTCGGCGCGCGGCGTGGTGCGGCGCACCTATGGCGGCGCCTCCGCCTCCCACCCCGCCATCCAGCCGCGCCTGTCGGAGCGTGAGCGGGTGATGGTGGCCGAGCGCGCCCGCATCGGCGCCGCCGCCGCGGCGCTGGTGGAGGAGGGCGCGGTGGTGATGCTCGATGCCGGCAGCACCACGACGCATTTCGCCCGCGCCCTGGCCGCGCGCGGCGTGCGCGCGACGCTGCTGACCAACAGCCTGGACGCGGCGCTGGCCGCCGGCGCCAGCGACAGCCTGCGCATTCTGGTAGCGCCTGGCGAGCTGAGCGCGGTGGAGCGCGGGCTGTACGGGCCGGAGACGGCGGCCTTCCTGCGCCGCTTCCATGTCGACATGGCGGTGATCGGCGCCTCCGGCGTCACCGAGGAGGGCCCCTCCGAGGCGGAGAGCCGCGCCGCCTGGGTCAAGCGCGCCATGCTGGAACGGGCGCCGCGCCGTGTGCTGCTGGTCGATTCCTCGAAATTCGGCCGGGTCTTCCTGGAGCAGGTCTGCCCGGCCGAGCAGATCACCGACCTGGTCACCGAGGAAGCGCCGCCAGTGCCGCTGGCCGCCGCTTTGGGCCGGCACGGGCTGCGGCTGGTCACTGCAACAGAAATGTAAAAAACATGTTTGACCTGCCACACGGTCCGGTGGCAAGTGCAACATGTATATGACACAAGATTGCGCCATGCCCCGCCCCCTGGCCACCGCGCCCGCCGAGCAGCTCGCCCGGCTGCGCTGGGTGCTGACCGATATCGACGACACGCTGACCCTGGATGGCCGCCTGCCCGCCGCCGCCTATGCCGCGCTGCAGGCGCTGGACGAGGCCGGCATCGCGGTGATCCCGGTCACCGGCCGCCCGGCCGGCTGGTGCGACGCCATCGCCCGCCATTGGCCGGTGGCCGGCGTGGTCGGCGAGAATGGCGCGCTGTGGTACGCCCTCGACCGCCGCGCCCGGCGCATGCTGCGCTGGCAGGCCCAGCCCGAGGCCGAGCGCCTGGCCAACCGCGCCCGGCTGATGCAGCTCGCCGAGGCCGCGCTGGCCGCCGTGCCGGGCAGCGCCATCGCCGCTGACCAGCCCTTCCGCCTGTTCGATGTCGCGGTGGATTTCTGCGAGGATGCCGGGCCGCTCGGGCTGGAGGCCGCCGAGCGCATCGCCGCCATCTTCCGCGCGGGTGGCGCGGAGGCCAAGGTCTCCTCGATCCACGTCAATGCCTGGATCGGCGGCTGGGACAAGCGCGCCGGCATCGAGGCGCTGTTCGCCGCGCGCTTCGAGCCCTTCGCGGCGGTGCGCGAGGCGGTGGCCTTCGCCGGCGACAGCGCCAATGACGCGCCGCTCTTCGGCGCCGTCGCCTGCTCGGTGGGCGTCGCCAATGTCGCCCCCTTCCTGGCCGGCATGGCGACGCCGCCGGCCTACATCACCCGCGCCGAGGGCGGCGCGGGCTTTGCCGAATTCGCCGACGCGCTGCTCAAGGCGCGCGGTGCCGTTTCCGTGGAGGAGAACGCCGCATGAAGACCCATTTCCTGGCCGGCACCGCGCTGGCCCTCGCCCTCGGCGGCTGGGCCGCGCTGCAGAACGGCCCGGCGCTGGCCCAGGCCGCCGCCTGCGCCTTCCGCGGCGCGCTCGACGAGGCCTATTGCGACGCCAATCGCGACATGGTGGCCGATGCGCCGACCGACCCGGCGCGGCTGCGCGATCCGTCGACCATCGTCTTCACCTACACCCCCGTCGAGGATCCGGCGCTCTATGCCAGCCAGTTCCGCCCCTTCCTCGACCATCTGAGCCGCTGCACCGGCAAGCGCGCGGTGTATTTCCAGGTGACCTCGAACGCCGCCCAGGTCGAGGCGATGCGCTCCGGCCGGCTGCATGTGGCGGGCTTCTCCACCGGCCCGACCGCCTTCGCGGTGAACCTCGCCGGCGCCGTGCCCTTCGCGGTCAAGGGCAATGCCGAGGGCTATGAGAGCTACAAGGTCGTCATGCTGGTGCGCGCCGATAGCCCGTACCGGACCATGGCGGATCTGCGCGGCCGCCGCATCGCGCACACCTCGGCCACCTCCAATTCCGGCAATCTGGCGCCGCGCGCCTTCTTCCCCGGCCTCGGCCTGAAGCCGGACGAGGACTACCAGGTGGTCTATTCCGGCGGCCATGACCGCAGCGTGATGGGCGTCAATGCCGGCGACTATGACGCCGCCCCCGTCGCCTCCGATGTCTGGACCCGCATGGTCGCGCGCGGCCAGGTCAAGCGCGAGAATTTCCGCGTCATCTGGGAGAGCGAGCCCTTCCCGACCAGCGGCTTCGCCCTGGCCCACGACCTGCGGCCGGAACTCGCCCAGAAGATTCGCGACTGCTTCCTGGAATACCGCTTCCCGGAGCAGATGGCGCGCGATCTCGGCGGCAATGACCGCTTCTGGCCGGCCACCTATGCCGAGCAATGGGCGCCCGTGCGCGCCGTCGCCGATGCGGTGAACGCCCCCTACAACCGCGCCGCCTTCGACGCCGAGAGCCGGCGCGAGCTGGAGGCCGAGGCGCGCCGCCGCGCCCAGCAGCAGCAGCCGGCGGCGCCGACCCATGTCGCCCCCACGGGCGCCACGCCGGGCACCGCCCCTGGCGCCGCGGCGCCGCGCTGATCCACGAGTGAAGGCCACACCATGTCCGCCAGCATGACCGCAGCCCGACAGGACGCCGCCCCCGCCCCGGCCATCGCCCTGGAGATCAAGGGCCTGGTCAAGGAATACGCCGCCGGCAAGCCGGTGCTGAAAGGCATCGACATCGCCGTCCCGGCGGAGGGGATCACCGCCATCATCGGCCCCTCCGGCACCGGCAAGTCGACGCTGATCCGCTGCATCAACCGCCTGGTCGAGCCCACACGGGGCTCGATCAGGCTGCACGGCACGGAGCTCACCGGCCTGTCGGGGCGGGAGCTGCGCATGGCGCGGCGGCGCATCGGCATGGTGTTCCAGGAATACAACCTGGTCGAGCGCCTGAGCGTGATGGAGAACGTGCTGAGCGGGCGGCTCGGCTATGTTCCGCTGTGGCGCGCCTGGCTGCGCAAATATCCGGAAGCCGACATCCAGCGCGCCTTCGCGCTGCTGGACGCGGTCGGCCTGCCGGAGCATGCGACCCGGCGCGCCGACGCCCTCTCGGGCGGCCAGCGCCAGCGCGTGGGCATCGCCCGCGCGCTGATGCAGCGCCCAGACATCCTGCTGGCCGACGAGCCGACCTCCTCCCTTGACCCGCGCACCGCGGTCGAGGTGCTGGAGCTGCTGACCAACCTGACCGCCGCCGAGGGCGTGCCGGTGATCATCAACATCCACAATGTCGACCTCGCCAAGCGCTACGCCCGGCGCATCATCGGCATGTCGGGTGGCAGCGTGATCTTCGACGGGCCGCCTGAGCAGCTCGAGACGCATCACCTGCGCGCCATCTATGGCGGCGAGGATTGGCTGTGAGCACCACCCTGCCGCAACCGGGGGCCGAGGCGGCGCGCCGCGTCGCCTTCGCCCCCAACTGGACGATGCGCATCGCGCTGCTCGCCCTCGCCCTCTACACCATCTGGGCCTGCAGCCGCCTCGGCCTGAGCTGGGAGCGCGTGGCGCATGGCATGGGCGAGGGCGGGCGGCTGCTCGCCCGCATGGTGCCGCCGAATTTCGAGCGCTGGTCGCTGCTGCTGGAAGGCCTGCTGGAGAGCCTGCAGATCGCCGTCCTCGCCTCGGCCATCGGCATCCTGCTCTCCCTGCCGCTCGGCGTGCTGGCGGCGCGCAACCTCTCGCCGGTCTGGATCTCGGCGCCGGTGCGCGCGGTGATCGCGGTCTGCCGCTCGCTGCACTACGTCATCGTCGCCATCCTCTTCGTCAAGGCGATCGGCTTCGGCGCGCTGGCCGGCACGGCGGCGCTGGTGGTGGCCTCGGTCGGCTTCATCGCCAAGCTCTTCGCCGAGGCCATCGAGGAGATCTCGATGAAGCAGGTGGAGGCGATCCGCGCCACGGGCGCGGGCGTGATGAAGGTGCTGGCCTATGCGGTGCTGCCGCAGGTCGCCTCGCGCTTCATCGGCTTCAGCCTGTACCAGCTCGACAGCAATCTGCGGAACTCGACGCTGGTTGGCATCGTCGGCGCCGGCGGCATCGGCGGCACGCTGTTCGCCGCCTTCAAGCGCTTCGACTACGACTTCGTGGCGGCCATCCTGCTCGCCATCATCGCCCTCATCTTCCTGGCCGAGATCATCTCCGGCCGTGTCCGGGCCGCCCTGCGATGAACAGCATGACCCCCAGCATGGACCGCCTCCCCGGCGGCCCCTCCGGTGATCCCACCGCGCCGCTGCGGCGCGAATGGCACCGCTTCACCCCGGCCCAGCGCCTCTCGCGCTGGCTGGTCTGGCTGGTCTGCGTCGCCGCCGTGGTCTGGGCGGTGCGCAGCATCGACATCATCCCGGAATTCCTGGTCGATGCGCCGGAGCAGATGGCCGACATGCTGGTGCGCATGTGGCCGCCCGACCTCGCGCATTACTACCCCGAGGTGCACAACGCGCTGATCGAGACGCTGCACATCGCGACCCTCGGCACCGTGTTCTGCTTTGTGCTCGCCGTGCCGCTGGCGCTGCTGGCGGCGCGCAACATCTGCACCATCAAGCCGCTGAACACCCTGGCGCAGCTCGGGCTCGTCGCCTCGCGCTCGGTCAACTCGCTGGTCTGGGCGCTGCTCTTCGTCGCCATCTTCGGCCCTGGTGCTGCGGCGGGTGTCTTCGCCATCGCCTTCCGCTCGGTGGGCTTCGTCGGCAAGCTGCTGGCCGAGGCGCTGGAGGAGACCAACCAGGGCCCGCGCGAGGCGCTGCGCGCCTCCGGCGCCTCCTGGGGGGCGGAGCTGCTGAAGGGCGTCTGGCCGCAGGTGCAGCCGGCCTTCTGGGGAATCGCCCTGTTCCGCTGGGACATCAATGTGCGCGAGAGCGCGGTGCTCGGCCTGGTGGGCGCCGGCGGCATCGGCCTGGTGCTGGACGACGCCATCAACTTCTTCCAGTGGGAGCGCGTGGCCACCGTGCTGCTCGCCATCCTGGTCGTGGTGCTGCTGGCCGAGATCGTGGTGACCCGCGTGCGGGCGAGGCTGATCTGAGATGCGCGACATGGTCGATCTCCTGGTGATCGGCGGCGGCGCCAATGGCGCCGGCATCGCGCGCGACGCGGCGGGGCGGGGTCTGTCCGTCCTGCTCGTCGAGCGCGGCGATCTGGGCGGGGCCACCTCCTCCGCCTCCTCCAAGCTGATCCATGGCGGGCTGCGCTACCTGGAGCATTACGAGTTCCGCCTGGTGCGCGAGGCGCTGGCGGAGCGCGAGGTGCTGCTGCGCCTGGCCCCGCACATCGTCTGGCCGATGCGCTTCGTGCTGCCGCACCTGCCCGAGATGCGGCCGCGCTGGATGCTGCGCGCCGGCCTGTTCCTCTATGACCACCTGGCCAAGCGCGTCACCCTGCCGGGCAGCGAGGCGCTGGATTTCCGCCGCCATCCCTGGGGCGGCCCGCTGAACGGCCAGGCCACGCATGGCTTCGCCTATTCCGACGCCTGGGTCGAGGATGCGCGGCTGGTCGTGCTGAACGCCCGCGACGCCGCCGCGCGCGGCGCCGAGATCCGCGTGCGCACGGGCTTCACCAGCGCCACCCGCGGCCCCGATGGCTGGAGCGTGACGCTGACCGGCGAGGATGGCCGCGCCGCGACGGTGCAGGCCCGCGCCATCGCCAACGCCGCCGGCCCCTGGGTGATGCAGGCGCTGGAAGGCACCGGCGTCGCGGCACCCGACCGCGTGCGGCTGGTGCGCGGCAGCCACATCGTCGTGCCCGCCCTCTATGAGGGCAACCAGGCCTATATCCTGCAGAATGACGACCGGCGCGTGGTCTTCGTCATCCCCTATGAGGGGCGCTTCACCCTGATCGGCACCACCGACATGCCGCACGCCGCCGATGCCGGCCCGCCGCGCTGCACGCCGGAGGAGGCCGCCTATCTCTGCCGCGCCGTCTCCCGCCAGTTCCGCAAGCCGGTGACGCCGGACGACATCGTCTGGACCTATTCCGGCGTGCGCCCGCTGCACGATGATGGCGCCGAGAATCCGTCCGCCGTGACGCGCGACTACGTGCTGAAGATGGACCGTAAGGCGGCGCCGCTGCTCTCCGTCTTCGGCGGCAAGATCACCACCTATCGCCGCCTGGCCGAGGACGCCGCGACGCAGCTCTGCGAGGCGCTGGGCCGCAACGCCGCGCCCTGGACGGGGAACGCCGTGCTGCCGGGGGGCGATCTGGGTGGCAAGAGCACCGAGGCCTTCATCGCCGAGGCCGCGCGGCGCTATCCCTTCATCGAGGGCGGCACCCTGCGCCGGCTGTTCCACTGCTATGGCGGCGAGCTCGACGCGGCGCTGGGGCATGCGCGCAGCGCCGCCGATCTCGGCCGCGAGCTCGGCGGCGGCATCACCGAGCGCGAGCTGGAATGGATGGTGCAGCAGGAATGGGTGCGCGCGCCGGAAGACGCCCTCTGGCGCCGCACCAAGCGCGGGCTGCACATGACGGAAGCCGAACGCGAAAGCTTCGCGCAGGCCTTTACGCAGGTGGCGCAGGCGGCCTGAGGACGGGCCAAGGGGGCGCTGCCCCCTTGGATCCCCCGCCGGGGTGGCAGGGCCACCCCGGACCCCGCCTTCAGTCGCAGCGCAACCGGCGCTCCGAAAGGCGGGAGAGGCGCACAGGGGCGTCGCCATCCACGCCGCGCAGCGCCTCGGGGTCCAGGCCGCGGGCGATCACCACCAGCGCCTCCGGCGTGCGCGCGCTGCGCGGCATCGGCACGGGCGGGCTCTGCAGCGTGCCCACCAGCTGCACCAGCAGCGCCGTCTCCGGCGCATGCGGGGGATGCAGGAACCCCTTCACCCGCAGCAGCCTCTCGCCGGCGAAAGCCGCCAGATTCTCCAGCCAGTCCAGCCGGTCCTCCCAGGAGGCGTCCTCGCTGAACTCGGCCAGCGTGACGCCGACCTCCGGATGCGCGCGCCCGGTCTCCGGAAAGCCGGCGGCGAGGCCGGGTGCGACGGTGAAGGCGGCAAGCGCCCGGCGCGCCGGATCCTCCTCCACCACGCGGGCGGCCAGCGGATTGATGCCTTCCACCAGCGCCAGCGCGGCTTCGGGCGGCGCCTGGTCCAGCTTGGTCAGCACCACCGTGTCGGCGGCCGCGATCTGCGCGGCGAATTCCTCGAAATGCGCGGCGCGGGACGGCGCCTGGGCCGCGTCGCAGGTGGCCACCACCCGCACCCGCAGCCCCAGCGGCGAGAGCGGCGCCAGCGAGCGCAGGATCGGCCCCGGCTTCGACAACCCGCTGCATTCCAGGATGATGCGGCGGAACGGCCCCTGCCCCGCCTCCCGCCGCTGCCGCAGCAGCGCCTCCACCGTGAAAACCAAATCGTTGGTCAGCGAGCAGCAGACGCAGCCATTGTTCAGCAGCGCCAGCGGCACCGTGCCGCCATCGGCGACGATGGCGCCATCGACATCGATCTGCCCCGCCTCGTTGACGATGACGGCCGTATCGGCCGCCTCCGGCAGGGCCAGCCAGTCGCGCAGCAGCGTCGTCTTGCCGCTGCCGAGGAAGCCGGCCAGCAGGATGAACTCGGCGCTCATGCCGGCGTGGGCGTCTTCGCCTGCTCGGCCTCTAGCGCCTTCTGCTCGGCCACCATGCGGCGCAGATCGGCCAGCATCGCCGGCACGTCGAAGACCAGCCCGCCGCGGATGGTGTGGCGCAGCGCCTGGCGCCATTCCGGCTGGCCGGTGGCATCGTTCAGCCGCAGCGCGCCGGTGCCGTAGAGCAGCTTGAAATCCTCGAGCGGGTTCTCGTCCAGCACCAGCAGGTCCGCCCGCTTGCCGACCTCGATGCTGCCGGTCTCCGCATCCAGCCCGAGCAGCTCGGCGCCCTGGATGGTGGCGGAGCGCAGCACCTCGAGCGGGTTGAAGCCGGCCTCCTGCAGCAGCTCCAGTTCGCGCACATAGCCGAAGCCGAAGGTCTGGAAGATGAAGCCGGAATCGCTGCCGGTGCAGACCCGCCCGCCGCGGTTCTTGTACTCGTTCAGGAAGGTCATCCACAGGCGGTAATGCTGCTTCCAGTCGATCTCGTTGCCGACCGACCAGCGGAACCAGTAGGAGCCATGCCCGCCGCGCGCCGGCTGGAAGAAGCGCCACATGCTGGGCCAGGTGTAGTCGTCATGCCAGTCGGCGCGGCGCATGCGCATCACGTCGCGATTGGCGTCGTAGATCGTCATGGTGGGCACGAAGGTGAAGTCGAGCGTCAGGAAGCGCTCCATCACCTCGTTCCACTTGGCGCTGCCCGGCTCGGCCGCCTGCTGGAAGGTCTGGCCGGCGGAGGAGAAGCGGAAATACTCGTCATTGTAGTTGTAGCCGGCGGGGTAGCTCTGCACGATTCGGTTGTCGTAGAGCGCCTCGGGCAGGCCGTAATAATGCTCGGCGCTGGTCAGGCCCCATTCGGCGGTGGTCAGCGCGTTCATCCGCGTCACCGCCTGCTGCGCATGGTGGCAGCCGGTGCGCAGGCCGAGCTCGCGGCATTCGGCCAGCGCCGCCTTCATGATGGCCGGCGGCGCGCCGAAGAACTTCACGCCATCCGCGCCACGCTCCTTCAGGCGGCGCAGCCAGGCGCGCGCCTCGTCCGGCGTGTGGATGGTCTTCAGCATGTCGTTGACGGCGGGGAAATAGGCATGCGCCACGATGCGCGGCGCCGCGATGCGGTTGGCGGCGGAGGCCTCGCGCTGCTCGACCATCCAGTCGATGCCGCTGAAGCAGCCCATCTCGCGCACCGTGGTGACGCCATGCGCCAGCCACAGCTTGTAGACATAGTCGGCCGGCGCCGGCGTGCCGTGCAGCGCGTGATAGGGCACGCCCGCATGGGTGTGGCAATCGATCAGGCCGGGGGTGACGAATTTGCCGTGGCAGTCGATCTCGACCTCGCCCTCGGGCGGGCGGCGGGAGGGGCTGATCGGCTTGCCTGGCGTGCCGACGGCGACGATGGCGGCGATGCGGTCATTCTCGATGACGATATCGGCCGGGCCCCAGGGCGGCGCGCCGGTGCCGTCGATGATGGTGGCGCCGCGCAGCACCAGCCTGCCATAGGGCCCGGCGCCGCAATCGCGCGCGGTGGCCGCCGGCACGGGCGGCATGCCCATCTTCAGGTTCCGGGCGGTGATCTCCTGCCCCACATCCGGATTGCTCATGGACATTTCCTTTTGTCTTCTGGTGGGAGGTCCAGGGTCAAACATGTATGTTTGACCAGGTTCCTGGCGGGGAGAGTGTGAGAGGGGCGGCGCCCCTCTCACGCCGCGCGATATTTGCGCCCGAGGAAGGTGCTGCCCACCACGGTGAGGACCAGCGTGACCGCCAGCAGGATGAAGGCCAGCGCCGCGCCGAAGGGCCAGTTGTTGCCGCGCACGAACTGGTCGTAGACGGCGGGCGCCATCATCTTGAATTGCGGCCCGCCCAGCAGGACCGGCGTGGCGTAGGCGTTCATGCAGAGGATGAACACCAGCACCGAGCCCGCGGCCACGCCGGGCAGCGCCAGCGGCAGCACCACGCGGCGAAACACCGTCATCGGCCTGGCGCCGAGATTGGCCGCCGCTTCCTCCGCCTGGCGCGGGATGCCCTCGATCACCGCCGAGAGCGTCAGGATCATGTAGGGCAGCACCACGGCGACGATGCCGACCACGACGGAGCCGGCATTGTAGAGCAGCGGCAGCGGCGCGCTGATCAGGCCGAGCCCGCGCAGCGCGGCGTTGATCGCGCCCTCATTGCCCAGCAGCGCCATCCAGCCGGCGGAGCGCACGACATTGCCGACCAGCAGCGGAAACAGCACCAGGATGGTGGCCAGGCTCTTCCAGCGGCTTTCCATGCGCGCCAGCCAGTAGGCGGCGGGAAAGCCGATGGCCAGCGCCAGCAGGGTGCAGCCCAGCGCGACGCCGAGCGTGCTGAGCAGCACCTGCTGGTAGTAGGGGTCCTGGATGGCGCGCAGATAATTCTCCGCGCTCGTCGCCTCCACCATCAGCTCGGTCGGGCTGAAGCGGTTGAGCGAAATGCGGGCCAGCAGCAGCATCGGCGCCACCAGAAGGGTGAACACCAGGAGCCCGGCGGGAAGGACGAGCGCGGCCATGCTTACGCCTTGAACTGCTTGTTCCAGAAATCCAGGATCTCGCCATGCTGCTTGAGCAGATAGTCGTAATCCGGCGCGCGCAGGCGCTGCTGCTCGGCCTCGCTCAGGCTGATCTGGCTGGCGATCTCGGCCGGCAGCGAGGCGTCCTTCACCGTCGGCAGGTAGCCCATGCGGTCGGCGAAGGCGGCCTGGGCGGCCGGCTGCAGCGCCGCGTCCAGATAGGCGTAGGCATTGTCCTTGTTACGGCTGTTCTTCGGCACCGCCATCTCGAAGACGATGGCGTAGGCGCCCTCGGACGGCACCACATGCTTCACCGGGATGCCGGCCTTCTGCCACATGAAGCCGCGGGCCAGCCACATCGGCGTCATCCACACCTCTTCCGACTTCAGCGCCGCGGCCAGCGCCTCGTTCGAGGGATAGACCTTGGCGTCGAGCGAGCGCAGCTCCATCAGCTTCTGCCGCGCCGGGCCGTAATCGCTGAAGGAGCCGCCGCCAGCCATGGCGGCGGCGAAGGTGTTGGTGCTGTAGAGGATGTCGGAGAAGCCGACGCGGCCGCGATATTTCGGGTCCAGCATGTCGGCGAAGCTGGTCGGCGCCGTCGTCACCTTGTTCGGGTTGTAGAGCAGCACCAGCGCCGAATAGATATGCGGCACCGCATAGGGCTTGGCCAGCGCCGGCAGGATGGCGCTGCCGCGCTTCAGCTTACCCATGTCGAGCGTGTCGAAGGCACCCTGGGCCGAGATCATGTGCATGTCGGTGTCCGACAGGCAGGCGATGTCGAAGGTGCCGCGCCGCGCCTGGCGCTCGGCCAGCAGCTTGGTCTTGCGCGGATCGGCATTGGCGATGTCCTGCAGGACCTCAATGCCCTGCGGCGCCATCAGCGGCTGGTCGATATTGGCGCGCAGCAGCTCGCCATAATCGCCGCCCCAGGTGCCGACGACGACCTGCCTGGCCTGGGCGCGGGCGAGGCCCGGCAGGCCGGCGGTGATCGATGCCAGGGCGGCGGCGCTGCCGGCCAGCGCGGCGCGGCGGGTGATATTGGTCATGCCTCGTCTCCCATTGCGGTACTTCGCGTCAGTCCCTGAGGGCGGGCAGCAGCCGGGCGGCCTCGGCCTCCCAGCGCAGCGCCACGATGTCGCCCACGGCCAGGCGGCGCATCGGATCGCCGGGCGGCGGGGTCGGGCGCGCCACCAGCAGCTGCGTGCCATCCTGCTCGACATGGTATTCGGTCTGCGCGCCGAGATAGGTGATGGCGGTGATGCGCGCCGCCCCCTGCCCCGGCTGCAGCGCGATGCGCTCCGGCCGCAGCGCCAGCAGCGCCTCGCCCGGCTGGGCGCCGGGCTGCGCCGCCGGCGCCCCCTGCTCCGGGTCGCAATAGAGCAGCGCGCCGCCACGGGCGCGGAACTCGCCCGGCGCTTCCAGCCGACCCTCGACCAGGTTGCAGCGGCCGACGAAGCCGGCGACGAAGGGGTCGGCCGGGTGCTCATACAGCTCCTCGGCGGTGCCGACCTGGCGCACCCGGCCGCGATCCATGACGACCAGCCGGTCGGCCATGGTCAGCGCCTCCTCCTGGTCATGCGTCACGATCAGGGTGGTGAGGCCGAGGCGCTGCTGCAAAGCGCGGATCTCCATGCGCACCTCGCCGCGCAGCTTGGCGTCGAGGTTGGAGAGCGGCTCGTCCAGCAGGAACACCGCCGGGTTCACCACCAGGGCGCGGGCGAGTGCGACGCGCTGCTGCTGGCCGCCCGAAAGCTGGCGCGGCATGCGCTCGGCCAGATGGTCGAGGCGCACCAGGCGCAGCGCCTCGGCCACGCGGCTGTCACGCTCGGCGCGGCCCACCTTCCGCATCTCCAGCCCGAAGGCGACATTCTGCGCCACGCTCATATGCGGGAACAAGGCGTAGGACTGGAACACCATGCCGGTGTCGCGGGCATGCGCCGGGCGGCGGGTGACGTCCTGGCCGCCGATCAGGATGCGCCCGGCGCTGGGCTCGATGAAGCCCGCCACCATGCGCAAGGTCGTCGTCTTGCCGCAGCCCGAGGGGCCGAGGAGGGCCACCATCTCGCCCTGCCGCACCTCGAGATCGACCCGCTCCACGGCGGTCGAGGCCCCGTAGCGCTTGTTCAGCGCCTCCAGCACCAGGCTGCCCATCACTCATCTCCTCCGGCGTGGCGCGGTCTCGTCACACGATCCTCGACAGTTTCACGAAGCGGTCGGTCAGCAGCATCAGCCCGCCCACCAGCAGGATCTGCACGGTGGCCACGGCGGCCAGCGTCGGATCGATGCGGAATTCCAGATAGCTGAGCATGGCGACCGGCAGGGTGGTGCGGCCCGGGCCCACCAGCAGCAGGGTCAGTTCCAGATTCTCGAAGCTCTGGATGAAGGAGAACAGGGCGGCGGCGACGATGCCCGGCCGCAGCATCGGCAGCGTCACGCGGCGGAAGACGGTGAAGGGCCGGGCGCCGAGATTGGCCGCCGCCTCCTCCGCCTGCCGGTCCAGCCCCTGCAGGCTGGCCGAGACCAGCCGCACCGTCCAGGGAATGGTCAGCAGCACATGCGCGGCGACCAGCCCCTGCAGCGTCGCGGTGATGTCCTGGTCGATCCAGAATTCGGCGCGCAGATAGAACATGTAGAGGGCGGTGCCGGCGACCACGCCGGGCACGGCGAGCGGCCCCAGCAGCAGCGTGTTCCAGAAGCCCTTGCCCCGGATGCCGGAGCGGTGCAGCGCCAGCGCGGCGGCGGTGCCGCAGGGCACGCCGATCAGCGTCGCCAGCAGCGCCACCTGCAGGCTGGTCATGAAGCCGCGGGCGAATTCCTGCCGCGCCCAGGCATTGACATACCATTCCAGGGTGAAGCCCGGCGGCGGGAAGCTGACGATCTCCTGCCGGAAGACGCTGATCACCATCACCATCACCACCGGCGCCAGCATCAGCAGGAAGGCCAGGGCGACGGCGCCGAGGAACAGCAGGCGACGGGGATCGGGCAGTGTCATTCGGGCAACCTCCGGCGACAACCTGCCCGCTGTCGGTCGGCGCGTCGAGAGCGCATCACGTCCGCGGGAGAGGCTTTGTCGGCCCGTATCGCCAAGCAAGCGCCGGACCACGATACGGCGCCGAGACGAGCGCCAGGCTGGACAGGGTGCCGGGGCGCGGCATCATGGCGGCATGAGCGCATCCCTGAACCTGCTGACCGACATCGCCGGCGTCACCGTGGGCCATGCGACCGAGCTCGGCCTCGGCTCCGGCGTCACCGCCATCCTGTTCGACCGGCCGGCCGTGGCCTCGGTGGTGATCGGCGGCGGCGCGCCGGGCTCGCGCGACACCGCGCTGCTCGATCCCTCGGCAACGGTGGAGGTGGTGGATGGCATCGTGCTGTCGGGCGGCTCGACCTTCGGCCTCGATGCCGGGGGCGGGGTGCAGGCGGCGCTGCGCGAGGCCGGGCGCGGCCAGGTCTTCGCCGGCATCACCATCCCGCTGGCGCCGCAGGCCATCCTGTTCGACCTGCTGAATGGCGGAAACAAGGATTGGGGCCGCTTCCCGCCCTATCGCGACCTCGGCTATGCGGCGGCCATGGCGGCGAAGCCCGGGCCTTTCGCCCTCGGCACGGTCGGCGCCGGAACGGGTGCCACCACGGCGACCGTGAAGGGCGGGCTGGGCTCGGCCAGCGCCATGACGGAGAGCGGGCACATCGTCGCCGCCATCGTCGCGGTGAATGCGGTGGGCTCGCCGCTGGTGGGGGACGGGCCGCATTTCTGGGCGGCGCCCTTCGAGCGCGGGGCGGAGTTCGGCGGGCTCGGCGCGAAGTCGCGCTGTGACGAATCCGATCTGGCGCTGCGCTGCAAGGGCGGGCGCGGCACGGCGACCACCATCGGGCTGGTGGTCACCGATGCGGTGCTGGGCAAGGGGCAGGCGCAGCGCCTGGCGCGCATGGCCGATGACGGGCTGGCCCGCGCCATCTTTCCTGCCCATGCGCCGAATGATGGCGACACCATCTTCGCCGCCGCCACGGGGGAGAAGCCGGGCGCCGACCTGACGGAGCTCGGGCATCTGGCCGGCATCGTCATGGCGCGGGCGATCGCGCGCGGGGTGTATGAGGCGACCGCCCTGCCCTGGCCCGGCGCGCAGCCCGCCTGGCGCGACCGTTTCGCGCCAGGCTGAGCGACGCTCAGAGCGGCTTCAGCCCCCGCTCGATCTCGGCGCGGCGCGGCTCGAGGAAGGGCGGCAGGGCCAGGCGCTCGCCCAGGCTCTCCTTCGGCTCGTCGGCGTCGAAGCCGGGGCCATCGGTCGCGATCTCGTAGAGGATGCCGCCCGGCTCGCGGATGTAGAGGCTGCGGAAATAGAAGCGGTCCACCGGCCCGCTGCTGCGCAGGCCGAAGCGGTTCAGCCGGTCCACCCAGGCGCCGTAATCCGCGTCCGGGATGCGGAAGGCGACATGGTGCACCCCGCCGGCGCCGGGCCGGGCGGCGGCGAGCTTCGGTTCCTGCCGCATATGCAGCTCGGCGGCCGGGCCGCCCTCGCCCATCTCATAGACCTGCACGGGCACGCCGCCTGCGGCCTCGTAGCTGCGGGCGCGGCGCATCGCCATCACCTCGGTCGCGAAGGCGTCGCTGCGGCGGAGATCGGGCACGCTCATGGTGATGGGGCCGAGGCCGCGGATCTGCATCTCTGCTGCCACGGGGCTCTTCGCCCAGGGATGGGCGACGCCACGGCCCTCATCATCGACCAGCGCCAGGCGCTGGCCCTCCGGATCCTCGAATTCCAGCTGCAGCCGGCCATCGACACGCTCGATGGCGCCCGCCTTGACGCCCTCGGCCGAGAGGCGCTCGGCCCAGTGGCGCAGGGCCGCCTCGCCGGCCACGCGCAGCCCGGTGCGGGTGACGCTGTTGGTGCCGCGCCGCTCGCGCTCCACCGGCCAGTCGAAGAAGGTCAGATCGGTGCCGGGGCTGGCTTCGCCATCGGCGTAGAACAGGTGATAGGCGCTGGTGTCGTCCTGGTTGACGGTCTTCTTCACCAGCCGCATGCCCATCACGCGGGTGTAGAAATCATGGTTGCCCCGGGCATCGGCCGAGACGGCGGTCAGGTGGTGGATGCCGTGCAGCTGCATGGCGGTCGCTCCTTCCAGGGGGGTCGTCGGCCGGCGGGGGCGCGGGGTGCCTGTGGCACCCCGCGAGGCGTGCCTCAGGCGCGGCCGCGCAGCAGGGCGGCGGTCACCTCGGCCACATGGCGGCCCTGGCTCTTGGCCATTTCCAGCTCGGCCTCGGAAGGCTGGCGGGAGCCATCGCCGGCGGCGATGGTGCTGGCGCCATAGGGCGTGCCGCCATTGACCGTGGTGATGTCGAGCTGGCGCTTCTCGGTATAGGGCAGGCCGACGATGGTCATGCCGAAATGCAGCAGATTGACCAGGGTGGAGATGATCGTCGTCTCCTGCCCGCCATGCTGCGAGGCGGTGGAGGTGAAGACCGAGCCCACCTTGCCCACCAGCTTGTCCTGGAACCACAGCCCGCCGGCCTGGTCGAGGAAGGAGGCCATCTGCGAGGCCATGCGGCCGAAGCGCGTCGGCGTGCCGAAGATGATGGCGTCATACTCGGCCAGCTCGGCCACCGTGGCGATGGGCGCCTCCTGGTCCAGCTTGAAATACGCCGATTTGGCGACCTCGAGCGGCGCCGTCTCCGGCACGCGCTTGATCACCACCTCGCTGCCGGCGACCTGGCGGGCGCCCTCGGCCACCGCCTTCGCCATGGTCTCGATATGGCCATAGCTGGAATAGTAGAGGACCAGGATCTTGCTCATGCGACGCTCCTTCGCTGGGCTGGCCCGGCAGGATGGGCCGGTTGCTTCGGGGAGAGAGTTGCGGTCGCCGGGCGTTTCCGGCAAGCGTGGGTTCGGAAACTTCATGTTCGCGGAACACGAACGATGCGCCCCGATGTCGATGCGCTGGCGACCTTCCTGCAGGTGGTGGACAGCGGCAGCGTCACCGCCGCCGCGGCAAGGCTGGGCCTGGCGAAATCCGTGGTCAGCAAGCGGGTGGCGCAGCTGGAGGCGCAGCTCTCCACCCAGCTGCTGAACCGCGCCCGGCGCCATGTGGCACCGACCGAGGCCGGCGCGCTGCTGGCCGAGCGGGCGCGCGCCCTGCTGGCGCAGCTCGACACCGTGGCGGATGAGGTGATGGCGCGCTCCGGCAAGCTGTCGGGGCAGCTGCGGCTGGCGGCGCCGCTGAGCTTCGGCACGCGGCATCTGGGGCCGCTGATCGCCGGCTTCATGCGCGCCTATCCGGAGATCGAGGTGGTGCTGGATCTGGACGACCGGCATGTCGACCTGCAGGCGGGGGCCTATGATCTCGGCCTGCGCATCGGGCGGCTGGCGGATTCGTCGCTCAGGGCCAGGCGGCTCGGCCTCAGCCGGCGGGTGCTGTGCTGCAGCGCGGATTACGCCGCGCGGCATGGCAGGCCGCGCAGCCTGGAGGCGCTGGCGGCGCATTCCTGCCTGGGCTACGCCAATGCCGCGGCCGGGCATCTCTGGCGCTTCGTGCCCGGCGATGGCGGGGCGCCGCGCTCGCTGGTGCTGCGCGGCCGGCTGACGGCCAACAGCGGCGAGGCGCTGCTGGAGGCCGCCTGCGCCGGCATCGGGCTGGTGGTGCTGCCGCGTTTCCTGATGGCGGCGCCGCTGCGCGAGGGGCGGCTGGTGGAGCTGGACATCCCCGGCTGGGTGCCGGAGCCGGACAATATCCAGCTGGTCTATCCGCCGACCCAGGCGCTGCCGCTGAAGACCCGCACGCTGATCGAATACCTGGCCGAGCGCATCCGCGAGCCGTTTCCGTGGGACACGGCTTTCGCCGCGGACGGATCGGCGGCAGTCTGAGGCGGATTGCAAGTCTGGAGTGCCGTCATGACCCCTCCGCCCCTGCTGCCCGACAGCGAGGTGACCGATGCCCAGGCGCGGCTGCGCGAAGCGGGCGTCGCCATCGGCGATGTGCTGACCCATGAGATCGGGGCGGCGCGCGAGATGAATCGCCGCTACCAGGCGCATCTCAATGCCGGCGGGCCCGAGATGGCCGAGATCCGCGAGACGGTGCTGGAGGGCACCACGCCGCCGCTGCGGCTGCGGTTCTACCGCCCGCGCTCGGCGGCTGCCGGGCCGCTGCCCACCTATCTGCACATCCATGGCGGCGGCATGGCGGTCGGCACGCTGGACAGCCTGGATCGCTGGAAGCGCGAGATCGCCGACGAGACCGGCTATCTGGTGGTCGGGCTGGAATACGCGCTGGCGCCGGAGCACCCCTTCCCCGCCGCGCTGCACCAGGTGATGGCGGCGCTGCGCTGGCTGCGCGACGGCGCGGCGGCGGAGGGCGTGGATGGCACACGCATCGCGGTGGGCGGCGATTCCGCCGGCGGCAATCTCGCCCTCAGCGCGCTGATGCATCTACGCGGGGCGGGCGAGGTGCTGCCGAAGCTCGGCGTCATCATCTATGGCATGCTGTCGGGGCGGCTCGACACGCCCTCGCATCGCGAGCGCGGCGATGGGCGGTTCGGCCTGTCGACGGCGCGGCTCGAGTGGTTCTGGTCGCGCTATGCGCCGGAGCCGGCGCTGCTGCAGAACCCCGCCGTGGCGCCCCTGCATGGCGATGTCACGGGCCTGCCGAAGCTGCTGCTGCTGGCGGCGGCACTGGACCCGCTGCTGGACGACACGCTGGATCTGGCGGCGGCGCTGAAGCAGGCCGGCGCGCCGCACAGCCTGACGGTGTATGAGGGCGTGCCGCATGGCTTCATCGGCCAGACGGCGCTGCTGTCCAAGGCGAACGCGGCCCGCCGCGAGGTCAGCGCCGCCCTGAAACAGGCCCTGTCCTGAACTGACAGAAAAAAGATGGGGGTCCGGGGGAATTCCTTCCCCCGGACTTTTTTTATCTGTCGTCCAGCGCTTTCGCCAGATCCTCGATGAGATCGGCCGGGTCCTCGAGCCCGACGGAGAGGCGGAAGGTCCCCTCCCCCGTCCAGTCCCGATAGGCCTCCGCCGCGCGCCCTTCCAGCCGGAAGGAGCTGTGCAGCACATCCTCGCTCGGGATGTGGAAGAGCAGGCTGTGGGTCTTGCCGAGGGAGACGGCGTAGGTCCAGAGCGTCAGCCGCTGCGCCAGCTGGCGGGCCAGTGCCTTGTCGTCGGCGGCCGAGAAGCTGACCATGCCGGAGAAGTTGTTCATCTGCCGCCGCGCCAGCTCGTGCTGCGGGTGGCTGGCAAGGCCCGGCCAATAGATCCGCCCGATGCGCGGATGGCTTTCCAGGAATTCGGCGATGGCGCGCGCATTGGCCGCGTGGCGTTCCATGCGCAGCGGCAGGGTTTCCAGACCGCGCAGGATCAGCCAGGCGGCGAAGGGGTTCATGGCGCCGCCGAGATGGATCACCGCCTCCTTGCGCAGCCCGGCGATGCCCCCGGCGCGGCCGATCACCGCGCCGCCCAGCGCGTCGCCATGGCCGCAGGCGTATTTGGTCAGCGAATGCACCACCCAATCGGCGCCGAGGGCCAAAGGCTGGGTGGCGATGGGCGTCGCCAGGGTGGAATCGACCGACAGCTCCGCCCCGGCGGCGCGCGCCAGCCGCGCCAGCGCCGCGATATCGGCCAGCTTCAGGATCGGGTTGGCCGGCGTCTCGACATGCAGCAGGCGCGTCCGCGGCCGGATTGCGGCGGCGACGGCATCGGTATCCGACATGTCGACGGTGGAGACCGCCACGCCGTAGCGCGCCAGCGTGTCCTGCGCGAATTCGGCGATGCCGGCGTAGCAGACATCGCTGAGCAGCAGATGGTCGCCGGGCGAGAGGCGGTTCAGGAACAGGCCGGACAGCGCCGCCATGCCACTGGCGAAACCGAGCGCCGCCTCGCCGCCTTCGAGCGCGGCCAGCCGCGCCTCGAGCTGCGCGACGGTCGGGTTGCCCCAGCGCGTGTAGAACATCGGCGCCGCGGCATCGAGATCGTTGGCGGAAAAGCCGATGGCGTCGGGATCGGTGTGGAAGCTGGTGGCAGTGACGAGGGGCGGGGTCACCGGCGCGCCGGGCACACGCGGTGCCGCGGCGGCATGGATGGCGAGGCTAGCGGGACGCATCGTCGCTCCTTTCCGAGAGCGGCGCGACGCGTCCGCGCCGCGCGCTCAGCTCTTCGCCGGCTTGTTGCCGTGCGAGACATCCGGCGTGCCGCGGAACAGCGACATGTGCGTGTGGGTCGCGATCCAGGGCTGGTCCGTCGCCTCACGCGCGAAGGAGACGGTGGCCCGCCCGCGCCGGTCGAAGGCGGTGCCATCCGGCAGGTAGCCGGTGGAATCCCAGATGGCCAGCCCCACGGCGAAGAGACGGTCGGGCGAGACCAGCGACTTCACCTCGTCGAGCCGCCAGACGAAGCCGTCGATGGTCGACCAGACCTTGCGCCACTGATTGGCCTCGGCATGGTCGCGGCCATAGACGAAGTCGGAGAAGGTGCCGAAGGCCAGGAAGTCCTCGGCGAAGAGATGGCGGGCGGCGGCGAAGTCGACGGCCTGCACATGGTCGGAGAGTTCGCGGAACCAGTCCTGCACCCGGGCATGATCGGCGGGGTCGACGGGCGCGGCGGCGGAAATCGGCATGGGCACTCCTAGTAGAGTCGGACGATCGTCAGGCTGGAACGGGATGGCGGCGCGGGGAAGCCCCGCGCGGCTCATTGCGGCTCGAAATTCGCCAGACGCAGCAGGGCGGCGTTGCGCGCCACATCCTCACGGATGAAGGCTTCGAGTTCGGGGATGCTCTCGCGCACCGGCTCGAAGCCCTGGCCGGCCAGGCGCTGCACCGTCTCGGGCTCGTGCAGCCCGGCCAGCACGGCCTGGTTCAGCCGCGTCGCGATCTCCTCCGGCACGCCGCGCGGCGCCCAGATTCCGTACCAGGAATAGAAGGTGAAGCCGGGCAGGCCTTCCTCGGCCAGCGTCGGCAGCTCCGGCGCCAGATCGGTGCGCGCGGCGGTCGCGATGCCGAGGCCGCGCAGCTGGCCGCCGCGGATCATCGGCAGGGTGGCCAGCACCGGGTCGAACATCAGCTGCACATTGCCGGCGGCGACATCGGTCAGCGCCGGGGCGGAGCCGCGATAGGGCACGATCTCGATCTGGGTGCCGGCCAGGCGGTTGAACTCGATCGAGGCGAGATGGCCGGCGGCGCCGAGGGAGGAGGTGGCGAAGGACCATTTGCCGGGCTGCGCCTTCACCGCCGCGATGGTCTCGGCCAGCGTCGTCTGCGGCAGGCGGCGATCCTGCACCAGCACGCAGGGGCCGCGCGCGGTGCGGGCGATCGGGACAAAGTCGGTGACCGGGTCGTAGGGCACCGCCTTCATGACGTATTTCGCCATCGGGTGGATCGAGGCGGAGCCGAGGATGGTGTAGCCATCGGCCGGCGCCTGCAGCACCGCCTGGCTGCCGATGGCGCCATTGGCGCCGCTGCGATTCTCCACCACCACGGTGACGCCCAGCTGCTCCTGCAGCTTCTGGGCGGCCAGCCGCGCCATGGCGTCGGTCGCAGCGCCCGGGGTGTAGGGCACGATCATGCGGATCGGGCGATTCGGCCAGGGCGATTGCGCCAGGGCGGGCGCTGCCAGGGACGGGGTGGCGAACAGCGCGCCGGCGCCCGCCCGCAGCAGGGTTCTGCGTTGCATGGATTCTCCTTGGTGGGGCTTGTTCGGAGGACAGCAGCAGTGACCGGCGCGCATGCAGGATGCGACGCCGGCCGGGCTGCGGTCGATGGTTTTCTGGCAGGCGGGCGCGCGGCGCGCGGGGTCAGGCGACCTGGGCGGGCTTCCAGTCCTGGGCGCGCTGCACCACCAGCCGGGCGACGCGCTCGGCCTCGTCCAGGCTGGGGAAGCGCGCGCCTTCCAGATCGTCCACCACCGGGTCGATGGCCTTGAAGAACCAGCCGCCCTGGCTGGCCACGGCGACGCCGACGAAACGGCCGCCGATATCGACGGGACGCGATGCGATCATGATCTCTCCTCGCCGCAGCCTGGCTGCGGACGGATGGTCCGGATGGGAATGGGGTGTGGGGTTCGGCCGGCGCTCAGCGCCGACAACACCGCATTCGCAGGACCTGGCCATCCCCGGCGCGGCAGGCGCCGGAGCGGGAGGAGTCGCGCTTTAGCGTTTCGTGACGCGGTGCAAGCTGCATCTCAAATCTCCGCGGGGCGGGATCCGCCCGGTGAACGCGGGAATAACAACACAAGGGGATCGTTCAATCAATAGAATTCACGATGGAATATGCATATTCCCGATGCCGCCGCGTGAATTCCCCGCCCGGCCCCGCCCAGGCTCGCCGCGGCAACCGCGCCGGCGCCCCGCCCGTTCTGCCTGCACGCCGCGCGACGCGGCGGAACCAGAAGGAGCAAAGCCATGGCTCAGGATGAGACGAAGAAGGACAGGGCGGCGCAGCCGGCCCAGGATCCGAAGCACCGGCATGGCATGGGGCTGGGCGAGCTCACCGGCATGATGACCGGCCATTCCACCCGCGACCCCGACACCACCCGCCCCGGCGACAAGACCACCGGCCCGGGCGAGCTGGGCAATTTCCTGAAGAACCAGAAGGAATAGCCGCTTCCCCAGCCGGGGTGCGGAACGGGGGCGGCGCGCAGCCGCCCCTTTTCCGTGCCCGGCCGCCGGCGCTCAGCGCGCCGGCAGGCCGCGCGGCAGCGGCGCGCCGGGCGGCGCCTTGGTCTCCGGCATCGCCAGGAAGGCCAGCGCCGCGCAGCACAGGCCGATGCCGCCCAGCATGGCGAAGGCGGTGGAGCCGCCCGCCCAGGTGGCGACCAGGCCGGCCAGGCTGGTGCTCAGCGTGCCGCCGATGCCCACCGCCAGGCCGAACAGCCCCATGCAGAGATTGAACCGGTTGGTGCCGCACGTCAGATCCGCCGCCAGCAGCGGCAGCATGACGCCGAGCGTGGCCGCGCTCAGCCCGTCCAGCGCCTGCACCAGGATCAGCGCCCAGGGGTGATCGACCAGCGCCAGCAGCAGGCCGCGCAGCGGCAGGGCCAGGAAGCCGGCGCCCAGCACCAGCCGGCGGCCATGCTGCTCCGCCATGCGCCCGACCCAGGGCGAGATGCCGGCCACCACCAGCTGCGGCACCACCAGGCAGGCGGCGATGATCAGGCTGGCCTCATCGCCGACGCTGCGGGTGACGGCGGCGGCGGCCATCGGCAGCATGGCGGCGTTGGACAGGGTGAACAGCACGCAGCAGGCGGCGAAGATCAGGATGCCGCGGTTGCGCAGCAGCTGCAGCAGCCCCGATTGCCGGGCGCTGCGCTGCGGGTCGGGGGCGGGCGGGTGTAGTTCCCCGGGGCGGATCATCGCCAGGCAGGCCATGGCCGGGATGGTCAGCCCGGCGGTCAGCCAGAACACCGCGGCGGGCGAGACATAGGTGCCGACCAGCCCCATCACCCCGGCGGCGATGGCGCCGCCCAGCGCGGCATAGCGGGCATTGCGCCCCAGCCGCTCGCCCAGCGCCGCGCGGCCGACCAGCGCCAGGCTGATGGCGGCGATGGAGGGGGTCAGGATGCAGCTGGCGAAGCCGTGCAGCACCTCGGCCACCAGCACCGGCAGGGTGGAGGGGAAGCCGGCCAGCAGCACGGCGGAGAGCGCGATGGCCAGCAGCGCCGCCAGCGCCGCGCGCCGCTTCTGGCGCAGCGCATCGACCAGCGCGCCGGCCGGCACCTGGCTCAGCATCGCCGTCAGCGTGCCGAGGCTGAGGGCGAAGCCGATCTCCACCTCGGTCCAGGCCTGGCTGGTCAGGTAGACGGCGACGAAGGGCCCGAAGCCGGTCTGCACATCGGCGACGAAGAAGTTGAGCGCATCGAGCCCGCGCTGGCTGCGGCGTGACGCCATCCGCGCTCCTATTCCGGATTGCCCGCGACCGGCCGGGCCGGCGGCGGCAGGGCGAAGGTGACGTCCTCGCCCTCGCGATATTCGGGGAAGGCCCTCAGCTGGTCGCGGCCGAGGCCCAGGCGGATGCCCTCGGGCGAGAAATTCAGCGCCGCCCAGGCGACGGCGATGCGCCGCCGCCCGACGCCGAGGAAGCCGCCATAATCCAGCACCGCGACGCGCGGCCGGCCTTCCTGGTCGACCAGGACATTGACCACCTGGCCCACGACATTGTTGCTGGAGCCGCGCACATCCTGGCCCAGCACACGGAACAGGCCGGCGCGCGGCAGGGTCTCCCGCGCCGCCTGGGGGACGGGGTCGGCCTCGGCCGGGGCGGGCGCCTGGGCGGCGCCGGCGGGGCCGTTGGCGGGAGCATGGCCTTGCGGCGGCGCGGCCGGGCCTGGCGGGGCGGGCTGGCCGGCGGCGCGGGGGTCCGGGGCTTCGGCCTCCGGCGGCGGCACGGTCGGCACCGGATCGGGCTCCGGCGCGGCGGGGGGGGCCTCGGGCGGCGGCGCGCCGGGCAATGCGGCGGCGGGCGGCGCGGCGGTGGGCGGCGTGTCCGGCCGGGGGCCGGGATCCCGCGAAGGATCCGGTGCGGCGCCGCCGGGCGCGGCCGGCGCCGCATCGGCACCGGCCGGCGACGAAGGCGCGCCGGGGGGCTGGCTGTCCTGTGGCGCGGCGGCACCCGGCCCGGCCGGGGGCACGGCCTGCTCCGCCGCGCCCTGCGGCATGGCAGGGCCCTGCACGCCTTGCGGCGTGGTGTCCGGCGCCGCTTGCGCCGACGCCAGGGCGGGCGCCATGGCCACCCAGCCCAGCAGCCAGCAGATCCTTCGGAGCATGTCCTGTCCTTCCCGGCATCCGGCCGGGAGCGGGCGACCCGCGCCGGGCCACCGCGTCTTCAACGACCCGGCCCCGCCGAAGGTTGACCGCCTCCCGCCGTTCAGATGGTGTCTCGCGGGCCCGGCCGGCAGGCCGGGCCGTGGCTCAGCCGCGCAGCGCCCGCATCCAGACCAGCACGGCGGCGGCGCCGGCATCGGGCTGGCCGATGGCGCGCTCCCCCAGATAGGCGGCGCGGCCCTGGCGCGGCGCCATGCGCGCGGTGGCCTCAAGCCCCTGCTCCGCCGCCGCCAGCGCCGCCGCCCAGCGCTGCGGCAGCGGGCCCGGCGTGGCGGAGAGCGCCTCGGCGGCCGGCAGCAGCGAATCGAGCATGGTGCGGTCCCCGGCCCGGGCCCCGCCCAGCTCCGCCACGGCCCGCACCGCCTGGGCGAAGGCATCGGCCCATTGCCCCGGGCCCGGAGCGGGCACGCCCTCCAGCGCCCGGGCGGCGCGCAGCAGCGCGACCGCGTAGAAGGGGCCGGAGGAACCGCCGATCGCCCGGCGCAGCGCCTGGCCCATCGCCTCCAGCAGCGCGGCGGGGCCGGCATAGGCGCTGTCCGGCAAGGCGCGCAGGGCGGCCGCGCCGCGCGCCATGCTGATGCCGAGATCGCCATCGCCGGCCGCCGAATCGAGCGCGGTCAGCTCGGCCTCCGCCGCCTCCAGCGCCGTGGCGGCGGCCTGCACGGCCTGGCGCAGCGCCGGGGCCAGCGGGCCGGGGGCAGAGGGCGGCGGCGCCTCGCCGGGCGGCGCGGGCAGGATGCGCGCGGCGGCCGGGATGCGGCCATCGCCGATCCAGGCCGGGGCGCTGGCCGGCGCGTCCAGCAGCGCCAGCCGCGCCGCGTCCAGCACCAGCAGGGAGAGGGAGCAGCCCGGCATCTCGATGGCGGTCAGGTAGTTGCCGCACCAGGCACGCTCCACCGCGATGCCGCGCCGGCGCAGTTCCGCCAGCGCGGCGCGGGCGATGATGGCCAGCTCCATCGGCGGCGTGCCGCCCAGCCCGTTGACCAGCAGCGCCACCCGCGCGCCCTCGGCCAGGCCGAGATCGGTGAGGATGGCGTCCAGCAGCGTCTCCACCAGCGAATCGGCCGGCTGCAGCGGGGCGCGCCGCACCCCCTGCTCGCCATGGATGCCGAGGCCGAGCTCCACCGCGTCGGCCTCGATCGCGAAGCCCGGGCGGCCCGCCGCCGGCACGGTGCAGGCGCCGAGCGCGACCCCCATCGAGCCCAGCGATGCCGCGGCCGCCCGGGCGGCCGCGGCGACCTCCTCCAGGCTGTGGCCGGCCGCGGCGGCGGCGCCGGCCACCTTGTGCACCAGCACCGTCCCGGCGATGCCGCGGCGGCGCTCCGGCGCCACGGTGTCGCGCAGCGCCACGTCATCGGCCACCAGCACCATCTCGACCGGGATGCCCTCGGCGCGGGCCAGCTCGGCGGCCAGGCCGAAATTCAACCGGTCCCCGGTGTAGTTCTTGACCACCAGCAGCGCCCCGGCCGGCCCCGCCGCGGCGCGGATCGCCGCCAGCACGGCATCGGTGCTGGGCGAGGTGAAGACATCGCCGGCGATGGCGGCATGCAGCAGGCCGGGGCCGACATAGCCGGCATGGGCCGGCTCATGCCCCGCGCCGCCGCCCGACAGCACGGCGACGCCGCGCTGCGCCGGGGGCGGCAGGTCGACGCGCAGCACCACATCCTCCCCCTCCAGCAGCGCCTGGCCGGGGGCCAGCGCCACCAGCCCCTCCAGCATCTGCCGCACCACGGCGCGCGGGTCGTTGATCAGCTTCTTCATCGCTGGCGTCTCCCTTCGGCGCCGGGAGGGTGGGCGCGGCAAACCGGCGCTTCAAGCCGATTTCCGACAGGATCACGCAGAAACGGGACTTCACGCCGGGCGCAGCCTGTGCTTTGGGTTGCGCATTGCGAGAAAGGCAAGAGCATGTCGAAGAAGTTCCTGGCTGACACCATTCAGAACTCCATCGAGATCACCGGCGTCGGCGCCAATGCCCTCGCCGGCGACATCATCGAGGCGATCAAGGCCGAGATCGTCAAGACCGGCCGCTTCACCATCCCCGATTTCGGCGCCTTCATCGTGCGCGAGACGCCGAAGCGCACGGCGATGAACCCCCGCACCGGCGAGAAGGTGCAGGTGAAGGCCAGCGCCACGGTGCGCTTCAAGCCCTCGCCGGCGCTGCGCGACGCCGCCTTCACGGCGATGAAGAAGAGCAAGCGCAAGGCCGCCAAGGCCTGATCCGGGCGGGGAGGCGCGACGCCGCCGCCTCCCCCCCTCCCCTGGCCCTGCCCGGGGCTCAGCCGGCCGGAAAAAAATCGAGCAGCGGGCGCCCGCCCTCCTCGATGTCGCGCAGCACCGCCGCGCGCACCATGGCGCCGTCGCGCCGCCGCAGCCCCTCCAGCGCCTGCAGATGGCCGTGTTGCGGCTGGTTCTGCGGCCCGCCGGCATAGAGCTGGCTGAGCAGCGGGCCGCATTGCATCCAGAGAATCTCCAGCAGGCCCAGCAGCACCGGCATCTCCGCCAGGCGGCACAGGCCGAAATGGAACTGCTCATTGGCCTGCAGCGCCGCGGCGTAATCCTGCCGTGCCTCGGCCTCCACCAGCCGCTCATGCACCGCCGCGAGCTGCGCGATCTCGGCCGCCCCCGCCCGTGACGCGGCGGCGGCCCCCGCCTGCCCCTCCAGCGTGCAGCGGAGCGCGCGGATCTCGAGGAAGCGGGCGCGGTCGATGCGCGGCACCACCACCGTGCCGCGCTCATCCATCTGCAGCGCCTGCTCGGAGACCAGGCGCAGCAGCGCCTCCCGCACCGGCGTCGCGCTGATGCCGAGCCGGGCGGCCAGCGGCCGCAGCAGCAGCTTCTCCCCCGGCTTCAGCCGGCTCAGCATCAGCGCCGCGCGGATCTCCTGATAGGCGCGCTCGCTCAGGCTGTCGCGCGAGATGCGGCGGAAGGTCGCATCCGATTCGGGCTCCGCCTCGGGCGGGCGCGGCGGCATGGTGTTCATGGTTGACATCCCGAGCGTAACGTCTCCACTGTTATAACAAATGACGCACAACAAGCGTCATGACCAGGGAAGGAAACCGACATGGATACAGCCGTACACGCCCGGCCGGGCGTGAACGAGTCCGTGGCCATGCGCCTGGCCGCCGCCTTCCGGCGCCATGGTGTCGAGATCGTCTTCGGCCAGAGCATCCCCAGCGCCTTTTTCCTCGCCGCCCCGCAGGCCGGCATCCGCCAGGCGACCTACCGCGCCGAGAATGCCGGCGGCACCATGGCCGATGGCTATGCGCGCATCTCGGGCCGTGTCGGCGTGGTCGCGGCGCAGAACGGCCCGGCGGCCACGCTGCTGGTGCCGCCCCTGGCCGAGGCGCTGAAGGCCTCCATCCCGGTCATCGCCCTGGTCCAGGACGTCGCCCGCACCACAACGGAAAAAAACGCGTTCCAGGAGCTGGACCATCTGCGGCTGTTCGATGGCTGCACCAAATGGGCGCGGCGCATCGACCATGCCTCGCGCATCGAGGAGATGGTGGAGCTGGCCTTCGTCCAGGCCTGTGGCGGGCGGCCCGGCCCGGTCGCGCTGATCATCCCCGCCGATCTGCTGACCGAGACGGCGAGCCATGCGGAGAGCCGCCGCGCCGATCTCGGCCATTTCCCGCTCGACCGCAGCGTCGCCGACCCCGCCGGCATCGCCGAGGCGGCGCGGCTGCTGGCCAATGCCCGCGCGCCGCTGGTGATCGCGGGGGGCGGTGTGCATGCCTCCGGCGCCGCCGCCGCCCTGGCCGCGCTGCAGGAGGAATGCCACCTGCCGGTGGCCACCACGGTGATGGGCAAGGGGGTGGTGGCGGAGACGCATCCCCTCTCGCTCGGCATCGTCGGCTATTTCATGGGCGATGGCGCGCGCGGCCGCGCCCTGCGGCCGATGGTGGAGGAGGCCGATGTGGTGCTGCTGGTCGGCAACCGCACCAACCAGAACGGCACCGACAGCTGGAAGCTCTATCCGCGCGACGCCCGCTACATCCAGATCGACATCGACAGCGGCGAGATCGGCCGCAATTACGAGGCGCTGCGCCTGCTGGGCGATGCGAAGCTGACGCTGGAGGCGCTGCACCGCGCGCTGCTGGCCGAAGGTGTCGCCAGCCGCGCCGCCGCGCGGCCCGAGACGGAGCGACGCATCGCCGAGGGTGTGGCCGATTGGCGCCATTTCACCCGCCGCATCCGCGAGCAGGACCGCGAGCCGATCCGCCCGGAGCGGGTGATGCAGGCGCTGGAGGACATCATCGACGCCGAGAGCATCGTGGTGGCGGATGCCAGCTACTCCTCCATCTGGATCGCCAATTACCTGACGGCGCGCCGCCCCGGCATGCGCTTCCTGACGCCGCGCGGCCTGGCCGGGCTGGGCTGGGGCCTGCCGCTGGCGATCGGCGCGAAGATGGCGGCGCCGGAGAAGAAAGTGGTCTGCGTCGCCGGCGATGGCGGCTTCGCGCATAGCTGGGCGGAGCTGGAGACGGCGCGGCGCCTCGGCCTCGACATCCCGGTGCTGGTGCTGAACAACCAGATCCTGGGCTACCAGAAGCATGCCGAGGACACGCTGTTCGGCGCGCATACCGATGCCTGCGACTTCTTTCCGGTGGACCACGCGGCCATCGCCAAGGCCTGCGGCTGCCACGGCATCCGAGTGGAGCGCGCCGCCGAGCTGGATGCGGCGCTGCGCGAGGCCTGGGCGCAGAGCGGGCCGAGCCTGATCGACATCATCACCGACCCGGATGCGCGGCCGCCGGTGACCTTCTACGACAACACCTACCCCTCGCCCTTCTGACATGCTGGCGCTGCGCAAGACCGAGGCCGCGCCGGGGCTGCACCTTCAGGAGCGCCCGGCGCCGCCGCCGCCGGCCCCGGGCGAGATCGCCATCCGCATCGCCGCCGCCGGCATCTGCGGCAGCGATCTGCACGCCTATGAATGGACACCCGGCTACGAATTCATGGCACCCCACATGCCCTTCACACTGGGGCATGAATTTTCCGGGCATGTCGTCGCGCTGGGCGAGGGCGTGGAGGGGTTCGCCCTGGGCGATGCCGTCACCGCCTGGCCCACCATCGGCTGCCGGCAATGCCGCGCCTGCCGCGAGGACCGGATGCAGGATTGCCAGGCGCGCCGCATCCTCGGCCTGCATTGCGATGGCGGTTTCGCGGGCCGGCTGAACGCGCCCGCCTTCAACTGCTTCCGCCTGCCCGACGGCGTGCCGGTGGAGCTGGGCGCGCTGGCCGAGCCGCTGAGCATCGCCGACAATGCGGTGCAGGTGGCCGACATCACCCCCGGCGATGCGGTGCTGGTGCTGGGGCCGGGCCCGATCGGCCTGGGCATCGCCTGGATGGCGCAGCGGCGCGGCGCGCGCGTGCTGCTGGCGGGGCTGAACGACGCGCTGCGCCTGGATTGCGCCCGCCGCATGGGCATCGCGCACTGCGTGGATCTCGCCGAGATCTCTCTCGAGGATTCGGTCCGAAAGCAGTTCGGCGAGAAGGTGGACCGTGTCATCGAGGCCACCGGCCTGCCGCGCTCCATCCTGGACGGGCTCAGTGTGTTGCGCTCCAGCGGCGTGCTGGTGATCACCGGCATCCATCCGGCGCCGCTGGAACTGCCGCTGACCACCATGGTGCGCAACAAGCACCAGCTGCGCGCAGCCCATGACACCACCCGCGCCGCCTGGCCGCGCGTGCTGGCGCAGCTGGCCGAGCCGGATGCGCGCACGCAACTGGCCGAGATGGTGACGCACCGGATGCCGCTCTCCGACGGCATCGCCGGCTTTGAGACCGCGCGCCGCAAGGGCGCCGTGAAGATCCTGCTCCACCCAGGCGACGCTTGAAGCGCCGGGCGGGGAAACACCAGGGGAGGAAACAAGGATGATGATGCGAAGCACACGTCGCCTGGCGCTCGGCCTGCTGGCCGGGCTGGGCTTGGGTCTCTCCGCCACGGCGGCGCAGGCCGAGCTGCGCCTCGGCGCCCTCTACCCCTTCAGCGGCGAGCTCGCCGTGCTCGGCGATGAGAGCTGGCGCGGGCTGGAGCTGGCGGTGGAGGAGCGCAACGCCGCCGGCGGCATCCGCGGCGAGCGCATCGTGCTGGTGCGCGGCGATGCCGTGGACAACAACCAGGCGGTGGCCGAGGCGCGGCGGCTGATCTCGGTCTCCGGCGTCAAGGCGATCTTCGGCACCTATTCCTCGGCCCGCTCGCAGGTGGCGAGCCAGGTGGCCGAGCTGGCGCGCATCCCCTATTTCGAGATGGGCGCGGTTTCGGATGCCATCACCGAGCGCCGCTTCCGCTACCTGTTCCGCACCAACCCGACGGCGCGCGACATGGCCGCGCGCTCGATCGAGATGGTGGTGAACGCCGTCGCACCCGGCCTGTCGGTGGACCCCAAGGCGCTGCGCATCGCCATCATCCATGAGGACAGCCTCTACGGCACCACGGTCGGCCGCTACCAGGCGAGCTATGCCAAGGAGCAGGGGCTGAACGTCGTCGAGACCCTGCCCTACCCGGCCAATATCGTCGACATGTCCTCGCTGATCCTGCGGCTGCAGAATGCCCGGGTCGATGTGGTGCTGCAGACCTCCTACCAGAACGACACGGTTCTGTTCTTCCGCCAGGCGCGGGAGGCGAATTTCCGCCCGCGCGCGGTGATCGGCGGCGGCGGCGGCTACTCGCTGCGCGAGACCATGCAGGCGGTGGGTCAGGACGTCATCGATGGCGCGCTGAACATCGACTTCACGCAATACGCCATCAACCCGCAGGCGGCGCCGGGCATCGAGGATTTCGTCGCCGCCTACCGCGCGAAATACGGGATGGAGCCGCGCTCCGGCCATAGCCTGGGCAATTATGTCGGCGCCAAGGTGTTTCTCGACGCCATCGCCGCCGCGCGCTCCTTCTCGGCCGATGACATCCGCGCCGCCGTCGCCGCGGTCGATGTGCCGGATGGCCAGACCGCCGAGGGCTGGGGCGTGAAGTTCGGCGCCGACGGCCAGAATGAGCGCGCCCGGATGATGGGCATGCAGTGGCAGGATGGCCGCCTGGTCACCGTCTTCCCGCCGGAGGCCGCGGTCTCCCCGCTGCGGCTGCGCCGCTGAGCGAGAGGCGGGCGCGCATCGCGCGCCCGCCGCCCCACCCCGAGGCGAGGGAGCGAGATGGAAACCTTCCTGCAGCTGGTGCTGAACGGGCTGATGCTGGGCGGGCTGTTCGCCATCATCAGCGTCGGGCTGACGCTGATCTTCGGCATCATCCGGCTGGTGAACTTCGCGCATGGCGAGCTGCTGATGGTCGGCATGTACCTGACCTGGCTCGGCACCACGAAGCTCGGCCTGCACCCTTACCTGCTGGCGCCGCCCCTGGTGCTGGTGCTGTTCCTGCTGGGCGTGCTGATCCAGCGCTTCATCCTGCAGCCGCTGCTGGAGGCGCGTGACGCGCATGTGCAGATCTTCGCGACGGTGGGCCTGTCCACCGCGCTGATCAACTTGGCGCTGCTGGTCTTCGGCGCCGATCTCTACGCGACGCCTGCCTCCGGCGTGCGCGATTCCCTCAGCTTCGGCCCGTTCCGCGTCATGGTCGGGCAGCTGGTGATGTTCGTCTGCGGCATCGCCGTGGTCAGCGCGCTGCATCTGTTCATGGAGCGCAGCCATCTCGGCCGCGCCATCCGGGCCACCGCGCAGCACCGCGCCGCGGCGCAGCTGATGGGCGTCAACGTCCAGCGCATCTACATCGTCACCTTCGGCATCGGCGCCGCCTGCGTCGGGCTGGCGGCGGCGCTGGTGGCGCCGGTCTATCCGGCCTCGCCCACCGTCGGCACCTATTTCGTGCTGACCGCCTTTGTCGTCGTCGTGCTGGGCGGCATGGGCAGCCTGCATGGCGCCTTCCTGGGCGCCATGCTGATCGGCCTCGTCGACAGCCTCAGCGGCTACTACATCGCGCCGGATCTGAAGGAGGTGGTGATCTTCGCCCTCTTCATCCTGATCCTGCTGTTCCGCCCGACCGGCCTGCTCGGCCTCGGCCGCGGCTCCGAATGAGGGGATGGCCATGAGCGACCTCACCCTTCCCGCCGCCGCCTCAGCGCCGCGCCGCTTCGATCTCGGGCTGCTCGCCACCCTGGCCCTGCTGGTGCTGCTGCTGGCGGTGCCGCTGCTGATCAATGATGATTTCGTCTTCCACGTCTTCATCACCATCTGCCTCTATGGCGCGCTGGCGACCGCGTGGAACATCGTTGGCGGCTTTGCCGGGCAGCTCTCGCTGGGCCACGCCATCTTCTATGGCATCGGCGCCTATACGGCCGGGCTGCTGGTGCCGCTCGGCATCTCGCCCTGGATCGGCATGCTGGCCGGCGCTGCCCTCTCGGCGCTGCTCGGCATCGGCATCGGCCTGCCCTGCTTCCGGCTGCGCGGGCCCTTCTTCGCCCTGGCCACCATCGCCTTCCTGCAGGTGATCCGGCTGCTGGCGCTGCATTTCACCGGTCTGACCGGCGGCGCCGTGGGGCTGATGGTGCCGCTGCAGACCGGCTGGCAGTGGATGATCTTCTTCGAGCGCTGGCCCTCTCTGCTGATCGCCTTCGGATTGCTGACGCTGACGCTGGGTGTCGCCGGCTATATCCGCCATGCGCGCTTCGGCTACTACCTGGTGGCGACGCGGGAGCGCGAGCCGGCGGCGGCGGCGGCCGGCGTCAACACGCTGCGGGTGCGGCTGCAGGCGGTGGCCATCTCCGCCGCGCTGACCTCGATGGTCGGCACCTTCCACGGCATGTACCTCACCTTCATCGAGCCGGAGGCGATGTTCTCGCTCGCCTTCTCGGTGCAGATCGCGATGTTCGCGTTGATCGGCGGCATCGGCACGGTGCTGGGGCCGCTGCTCGGCACGCTGCTGGTGGTGCCGCTGACCGAGCTGGCGCGCGGCTGGCTGGGCGCCTCGGCACTCGGCCTGCATGGCTTCGTCTATGGCACGGTGCTGGTGCTGATTGTCCTTTTCGTGCCCGACGGCCTGGCCGGGCTGCTGCGCCGCCGCCCTGCCCCGCTGCGCGAGATGGAGGCCGAGCCCGCCACCTTGCCCGCCGAGCCGCGCGCGCCGGTGCGGCGCGACATCGGCGAGCCCATCCTGGTGGCCGAGCATCTGAACAAGCGCTTCGGCGGCCTGGCGGTGACGCAGGATGTCAGCCTGACGCTGCGCCAGGGCGAGGTGCTGGGCATCATCGGGCCGAACGGCGCCGGAAAGACGACGCTGTTCAACCAGCTCTCCGGCTTCCTGGCGCCGAGCTCCGGCGTGGTGCGGGTGCGCGTCGATGGCGAGGGCTTCGTCACCCCGCGCACGCCGCATGGCTTCGCGCAGGCCGGCATCGGCCGCACCTTCCAGATCGTGCAGCCCTTCGCGGCGATGACGGTGCTCGAGAACATCATGATCGGCGCCTTCCATCGCTATCCCGGCCGCGTTGCCGCGCGGGAGAAGGCGCTGGAGACGGCGCAGCGCATGGGCCTCTGGGCGCAGCGCGACATGGAGGCGCGCAACCTGACCATCGGCGGGCTGAAGCGGCTGGAGATCGCCCGTGTCATGGCGATGGAGCCGCGCATCCTGCTGCTGGACGAAGTGATGGCGGGGCTGAACCAGACCGATGTGCGCCGCGCCATCCGCCTGGTCGAGGAGATCCGCGACAGCGGCGTCAGCATCATCGCCATCGAGCATGTGATGCAGGCGATCATGGCGCTGTCCGACCGCGTCATCGTGCTCAATTCCGGCAAGCTGATCGCCGCGGGCCGCCCACAGGAGGTGGTGCGCGACCCGCAGGTGATCGAGGCCTATCTGGGGAAGGATTTCGCCGATGCTCACCCTGCATGAGGTGACCTCCGGCTATGGCCGCACCACCATCCTGCACGGCATCAGCGCCGAGGTGCGGGCGGGCGAGGTGGTGACCATCGTCGGCGCCAATGGCGCGGGCAAGACCACGACGCTGCGCACCATCGCCGGGCTGCTGCGCCCGAGCGGCGGGCGCATCACCTTCGAGGGCGAGGAGATCTCCCGCCTGACGCCGCATGAGGTGGTGGCGCGCGGCATCACCCTGATCCCGGAGGGGCGGCAATTGTTCCCCTTCATGACGGTGCGCGACAATCTCCGCATGGGCGCCTATACGCCGCATGCGCGCGGGCGCGAGAGGCAGACCATGGAGGAGGTTCTCGACCTCTTCCCCCGCCTGCGGGAGCGGCTGGAGCAGCAGGCGGGCTCGCTCTCGGGCGGCGAGCAGCAGATGGTCGCCATCGCGCGCGGCATGATGGCGCGGCCCAAGCTGCTGATGTTCGACGAGCCCTCGCTGGGCCTCGCGCCCATCATCGTGGCGCAGGTCTTCGCCGTGGTGGAGCAGATCGTGGCCACCGGCGTCACCGTGCTGATCGTCGAGCAGAATGTGGTGCGCACTCTCAGCATCGCCGATCGCGGCTATGTGCTGGAGAATGGGGAGATCGTCATGTCCGACAGCGGCGCCGCCCTGCTGCGCGACGACCATGTCCGCCGCGCCTATCTCGGCATCTGAGGGGAGGGACGCCATGCAGCAGCAGGATCTGGCGGACCGCCCCAGCCATGCCGGGCGCATCGTGCTGGTCACCGGCGGCGGCCAGGGCATCGGCGCCGCCATCGCGCGCGGCTTCGCCCGGCGCGGCGCGAAGGTCGGGCTGGTCGACGCCGTGCCCGACCGGGCCGAGGCGATGGCAGCCGAGCTCGGCGGCGCCGGCGCGACTGCCGATGTCGCGGATTTCTCCGCCCTGGAAGCAGCGATCCGCGAACTGGAAAAAAAGCTGGGCGGACGGTTCGACACGCTGGTGAACAATGCCGGCATTTCGCCGAAGCATGACGGCCGCGCGCATGGCGCCTGGGAAATGGCGCCGGAAGAGTGGCAGCGCGTCGTCGGCGTCAACCTGAATGGCTGCTTCCACGCCATTCGCCTGCTGGTACCGGGCATGATGCAGGCGGGGCGCGGCGCCATCGTCAACATGTCCTCGGTCGCCGGGCGCACCTATTCCGTCGTCGTTGGCGCGCATTACGCGGCGACCAAGGCCGCGCTGATCGGGCTGACCAAGCATCTGGCGGGCGAGCTCGGCCCGCATGGCATCCGCGTCAACGCCATCGCGCCCGGGCGCATCGACACGCCCATGATCCGCACCGTGGGCGATGCGGTGAATGCCGGCCAGGTCGCGGCGACACCGTTGCGCCGCCTCGGCAAGCCGGAGGAGGTGGCCGATCTCGCGCTCTACCTCGCCTCCGACGAGGCCTCCTTCGTCACCGGCCAGGTCGTCGACGTGGCCGGTGGCATGATGATGACCTGAGGAGCGCCGCGTGCAGGAGAGTGCGGATTACATCGTGGTGGGCGGCGGCTCCGCCGGCTGCGTGCTGGCGGCGCGGCTGTCGGAGGATCCGGCCACACGCGTGCTGCTGCTGGAACAGGGGCCGGAGGATCGCGATCCCTGGATCCATGTGCCGGCCGGCTATGCGCGGCTCTTCGCCAGCGGCCGCTATGATTGCGGCTTCGCGACCGAGCCGGAGGCGGAACTCGACGGCCGCAGCATCCGCTGGCCGCGCGGCCGTGTCCTCGGCGGCTCAGGCTCGGTGAACGGGCTGGTCTTCCTGCGCGGCGCGCCGCGGGATTTCGACCGCTGGGCGCAGGCGGGCGCGCGCGGCTGGTCCTATGACGAGGTGCTGCCCTATTTCCGGCGCATGGAGGATTGGTCCGGCCCGGGCGGCGAGACGCGCGGCCGGGGCGGCCCGCTGCCGGTCAGCCAGGTGACACGGCTGTCGCAGGGCGCGCGCGCCTTCATCGAGGCGTGCGAGGCCGCCGGCCTGCCGCGCAATGCCGACATGAATGACGGGCCGATCGACGGCGTCATGCCGATCCAGATGAATGTGCGCGGCGGGCGGCGCGTCAGCACGGCGCGCGCCTTCCTCGCCCCTGCCCGCCGCCGGCCCAATCTGCGGGTGCTGACCGGCATCGAGGTGCTGCGCGTGCTGGTCGAGAATGGCCGCGCCATCGGCGTCGCCACGCGCCGCGCGGGCGAGGCCGGCGAGACAGAATACCGCGCGACGCGCGAGGTGGTGCTGAGCGCCGGTGCCATCGCCACGCCGAAGCTGCTGATGCTGAGCGGCATCGGCGATGGCGCGGCCTTGCAAAGCCTCGGCATCCCGGTGCGGCACCACAGCCCGGAAGTCGGGAAAAACCTGCAGGACCATCTGATCGCGCGGCTGGCCTTCCGCACCCGGCCGGCGGGCACGGTGAACGAGATCATGGCCAGCCGGCTACGCCTTGGCCTGACCGCTGTGCTCTACGCGCTGCGGCGCGACGGGCCGCTGGCGGTGGGCGCGACCGAGGCCACCGCCTTCGCCCGCGTGACACCGGGCGCGGAGGAGGCCGAGGTGCAGTACCAGTTCATCAATTTCAGCCTCGCCTCCACCGGCTATGTGCTGCCGCGTACGCCGGGGGTGATGATCAATTTCGGCCAGTGCCGCCCGGACAGCCGCGGCGAGATCCGGCTGCGCGGCCCGGCGCCCGAGGATCCGCCGGTGATCGAGGCCAACTACCTCAGCGCGCCGCAGGACCAGGCGGTGATGCTGGCGGCGGCGCGGCTGGGCCGGCGCCTCGGCCGCACGCGCCCCTTTGCCGATCTGGTGCTGGAGGAGCTGGCGCCGCCGCAGGGCCAGGATGACGATGCGACGCTGCTCGACCACATCCGCCGCACCGGCACCACCGTCTACCATCCCTGCGGCAGCTGCCGCATGGGCAGCGACGAGCGCGCGGTGCTCGACCCCTCGCTGCGGCTGCGCGGCGTGGCGGGTCTGCGCGTCGCCGATGCATCGGTGATGCCGCTGGTGCCGTCCACCAACATCCAGCCGGCGGTGATCATGGTGGCGGAGCGCGCCGCCGACCTGATCCGCGCCGGCTGATCAGCGCGACAGCAGCTCGGCGATGCAGCGCGACAGGTCGCCGAGGCGGAAGGGCTTGCGCAGCACGGGATAATCCTGCGGCCCGGTCTGCGGATCGGCATAGCCGGTCAGCAGCAGCACCGGCAGCGAGGGCTGCAGCGCGCGGGCGCGTTCGGCGAGTTCCGTGCCATCCATGCGCGGCATCGCGACATCGGTCACCAGCAGGCCGATATCCTGGCGCTCCGACAGGGTGCGCAGCGCCGCCTCGCCCTCCGCCACCTCGACCACACGATGGCCGAGATCGGCCAGGAAGGTGGCGGTGACGCCGCGCACCCCGGGATCGTCATCGACCACCAGCACGGTCACGGTGCGTCGCGCCACCAGCGGCGCGCCCTCGCCGCCGCAGGGGCTGGGCTCCAGCCGCTCGGCGCGCGGCAGGAACAGCTCGACCGTGGTGCCCTCCCCCGGCGCGCTGCGGATCGCCGCGGTGCCGCCGGATTGCCGCGTCAGCCCATAGACCATGGACAGGCCGAGCCCGGTGCCCTTGCCCACCTCCTTGGTGGTGAAGAAGGGCTCGAAGGCCTGGGCCAGGATGGCGGGCGGCATGCCCTCGCCGGTGTCGGTCACCGCGATGGCGACATAATCGCCGGGGGCGAGGTCCGGCACCGCATCCTCGCCCGCCTGCAGGTTGCGGGTGGTGATGGTGATCTGCCCGCCTTCCGGCATGGCGTCGCGGCTGTTGATGCAGAGATTGAGCAAGGCGAGGCCGAGCTGCTCGGGGTCGACCATCGCCGGCCACAGCGCGGGCTCCAGGCTGCGCTGCAGCTCCGCCTGGCCGATGCTGCGCAGCAGCAGCTCGTCCATGTCCAGCACCAGCTGGTTGACGTCGGTGGCCTTCAGCTGCAGCTCGCGCTTGCGGCTGAAGCTCAGCAGGCGCTGCGTCAGGGTCGAGCCGCGCTCGGCCGCCATGATGGCGTTCTTGACCAGCTTCTCCTGCCGCGCATCGGACAGGCCGCTGTGCAGCAGCAGCTCCAGGCTGCCGAGGATCGCGGTCAGCAGATTGTTGAAGTCATGCGCGACGCCGCCGGCCATGGTGCCCAGCGCCTGCATCTTCTCCGCCTGGTGCAGCCGCTCCTCGAGCGCGCGCTGCTCCGTCATGTCGTGCTCGATGGTGGCCAGATGCGCCGGCCGGCCGGCGCCGTCCAGGATCGGGATGCGGCTGACGCGCATCCAGCGCGGCGCGCCGCCCTCGCCCAGCCGCTGCTCCACCAGCTCCACCGGGCGGCCGCCGGACAGCGCCGCCTGCTCGGCCTCGCGCAGCGCGGCGCGGGCCGGCTCGGGCAGGGTGCCGGCCTCGTCGAGGCCGAGGCAATCGCCCGCCGGCCGGCCGAGCCCCGCCGCCTTCACCGCGTTCAGCCGCACGAAGCGCCCCTGCGCATCCTTGAAGGACAGCGCATCGGCCGAGGAGGCGAGCAGCCCCTGCAGCAGCGCCCGCTCGGTCTCCAGCGCGCGCGCCAGGCGGTAGCGTTCCACCGCGCCGCGCACCATGGAGAGCAGCGCCGCCGGCTCCCAGGGCTTCGGCGCGTAGCCGGCGATGCGGCCGAGATTGACCGCGCTGATGACGGCGTCGAGATCGGCATAGCCGGTCAGCAGCAGCGCCTCCGCCCGGCTGACGCGGCGGGCGCGGGCGAGGAAGGCGTCGCCCGTCATCTCCGGCATGCGCTGGTCGGAGAGGATGACATGCACATCCGGCTCGCGCGCCAGGATCTCCAGCCCCGCCGGGCCGGAGGCGGCGGTCAGCACGCGGAACTCGTCCTCGAACAGATCGGAGAGGGCGACGAGGATCTCCGGCTCGTCATCCACCAGCAGCAGGGTGGCCGGCGGTTCCTCCAGAAGCGGGCTCATCGTCTTCACCGTCCCTGCTGCATCGGCACGCTGATGACGAAGGAGGCCCCGCCCTCGGGCCCGGTGCCGACGCTGATCGTGCCATCATGCGCCTGGATGACGTTATAGGCGATGGCGAGCCCAAGCCCAGTGCCCGCGCCCACCGGCTTGGTGGTGAAGAAGGGTTCGAAGATGCGCTCGCGCAGATCCTCGGGCACGCCCGGCCCGCTGTCGGAGATGGCGATGCGGTAGGTCTCCCCATCGCTCTCGGTCGCGATGGTGATATGGCCGCGCTCGGCGATGGCGTCGGCGGCATTGGCGACGATGTTCATCACCACCTGGTTCAGCAGGGCCGGCGAGCAGCGCAGATCGGGCGCGGCGCGGTAGTCGCGCCGCACCTCGATGCGCTCGCCCAGCTTGTGCGCCAGCAGCGCCAGCACCGTGTCCAGCGCGTCGGGCACGTTGACGCGCTGGAAGGCATCGTCCTGGCGGGAGAATTTGCGCAGGTTCAGCACCAGGTCCTGGATGCGCTTCAGCCCCAGCGTCATCGAGCGCGAGCGGTCGCGGCAGCGCTCCAGCAGCGGCCGCGCGGCCGCATCCTCGGCCAGCATCGGCTGGATCTGGCCGAGCAGCCGCTCCACCGTGCCCTGATGCGCCAGGATGAAGGCGAGCGGGTTGTTGATCTCATGCGCGATGCCGGCCACCAGCTCGCCCAGCGAGGCCATCTTGGCGGCCTGCACCAGCTTGGTCTGGGTGTCCTTCAGCTGGCGGTTGGCATCCGCCAGCTCGTCATTGGCGCGTGCCAGCGCCTCGGCCAGCGCCGCCTTGGCCTGGGCGGCGGCGGCCTCGGCCTGGGCGCGCTGCACGGAGAGCTCGCGCTCGCGCAGCTCGGCGGCGCTGCGCCGGTCCTCCTCCTGCAGCAGCTTGCGGCGCAGCGCGGCGCGGATGCGCAAGGACAGCACGCGCGCCTCGGCGGTGGCCGGCACCAGCTCATCGGCGCCGGCCTCGAACAGCCCGGTCAGCATCTCGCGCCCGGCCATGCTCTCGGGGCCCAGCGCCACGATCTGGAAGCCCGGCCCCTCGCCATCGCCCAGCGCCGCGGCGCGCAGCGCGTTCAGCCGGGCGCAGAGCAGCACGCCGTCGAAGCCCGCCGAGAAGGCGTTCATCACCACGCAATCCCATTCGGCCGGGCTGGCGGCGATGGCTTCCAGCGCGGCTTCCGCGCTGGCGGCGCTTTCCACCGCATAGCCCTCGCGCGTCAGCAGGCCGGAGAGATAGGTGCGGTAGGTGGCGCCGTCATCGACCACCAGCATGCGGGCGCGGCGGAACACGCCGCCCTGGCCGGGCGTGGCGCCGGCGGCGCGGCGGCGCAGCAGGGCGCGGATGCGCAGCAGCAGCAGCGCCTGGTCAGCCGATTTCGGCACATAGGCGTCGGCGCCGCTCTCCAGCCCCTGGCGCTCGACATCGCCCTCGCGCGCCTCGGTCAGCATCAGCACCGGCAGGGCGCGGGAGCGGCTGTTGAGGCGGATCTGCCGCGCCAGCTCGTCGCCATTCATGCCCGGCAGGTGGTAGTCGACGATGACAAGGGCCGGCAGCGCCTGGTTCAGCGCCTCCAGCGCCAGCTCCGCCGTCGCGGCGCGGGTGACGGCGAAGCCCTCCGCCTCCAGCAGCCGGCGCATCTGCAGCGCCTGGGTGTCGGAATCCTCGACCAGCAGCAGCGTCTCGCCCGCCACGGGCGGCGCGGCCTGCGCCTCGGTGCTGCTCATCCTGCGACCTTTGCCAGCTGCAGCAGGCGCGGCCCGATCATCGGCAGCGGCAGGCTGACGCTGGACCCGCCCAGCCGCACCGCGGCGGCCGGCATGCCATAGACCACCGCCGTGCTCTCATGCTCGGTGATGGTGAAGCCGCCGGCCTCGCGCATCTCCAGCAGGCCCTGCGCGCCATCCTCGCCCATGCCGGTCAGCAGCACGCCCAGCGCCTGGGCGCCGCAGGCCTCGGCCACCGAGCGGAACAGCAGCGTCGCCGCCGGGCGCTGGCTGCCCAGCGGCCGCTCGGCACTGATGCGCAGCCGGCGCTGCGGGCTCAGCAGCAGATGCCGGTCGCCGGGGGCGACATAGACCTGGCCGGGCAGCGGCGCCTCGCCCTCCTGGGCGATGCGCACGCGCGGCGGCACCAGCCCGTCCAGCCAGGCGGCGAAGCCCTCCATGAAGGCGCCGCCCATATGCTGCACCAGCAGCACCGGCAGCGGGAAATCGGCCGGCAGCGCGCCCAGCACCTGGGCCAGCGCCGGCGGGCCGCCGGTGGAGGCGGCGATCGCCAGCACCGCCGGGCGCTGCGCCGGCGCCTCGGCGCGCGGGGTGGCTGCGGGCCGCGCGGCCGGGCGCGGCAGGCCGGCGCCGCGCCGCCGGATCACCGGCACCTGGCTCATGATGTAGAGCTGGGTGCAGATCGTCTCGGCGATGCGCTCATGCCCGCCAGTCTCCATGCCGACCGGCTTCTCGACGACCGACAGCGCGCCGGCGCGCAGCGCGTTCATCGAGATGCGCAGCGAGGCATCCTCGACACTGTCGGCGATGACCACGATCGGCGTCGGCTGCTCGGCCATGATGCGCCGCGTCGCCTCCAGCCCATCCATGCCGGGCAGGCGGATATCCATCGAGATGACGTCGGGGCGGATGCGCGGCAGCTCCTGCAGCGCCTCCTCGGCCGAGGCCACGGCGGCGGCCAGCGTCAGCCGCGGATCGCGCGAGACGATATGCGCGAGCAGCCGGCGCACCACCAGCGAATCCTCGACGATCATCACGCGCACGGGTTTGGTCGCAACAGTCACAGCATCTGCCCGATGGTGGCCAGCAGCTCGCGCTGGTCGAATTTCTGCTTCGTGATATAGGCGCCCGCGCCGAGATCCAGACCCCGCCGCACATCCTCCGGATCGGCGCGCGAGGTCATCAGGATCACCGGGATGGCGGCCAGCCGCGGATCGGTCTTCAGCGCCTGCAGCAGGCCGAAGCCGTCCATCCGCGGCATCTCGACATCGGCCACCACCAGGTCGACCACCGCCTCGCCGCCGCGCAGCAGGTTCAGCGCGTCCAGCCCGTCGACGCTGAGCAGCACGCGGAAGCCCTGTGCCTCCAAGATGCTCTTCTCCAGCGTCCGGGTCGTGATGGAATCGTCGACGACCAGGATGGTTGCGGCGGGCTTCGCCGCCTCGGCCGGGGCGAGGCCGAGGCCGGCGCCGGCCAGCCGCCCCTCCTCGCGCAGCCAGCGGCCGACCAGCCCCTCCGGGCTCAGCACCAGGGCCGGCACCTCGCCCTCCTGCAGGGCGACGCCGACCACCAGGCCGGGATCGACACCCGGCGCCTCCACCGGCTCGACCATCAGGGTGCGGACATCCTGCATCGCCTCGATGGCCAGCGCGCAGCGCCGGTCGCCGCTGCGCAGCAGCACGGCCTTCACATGCCCCGCCTCGACCGGAATCGGCGCGGCGGGGTTTCCGAGCAGGGCAGGCAGGGCGATCACAGGGGCAATAACGTCGCGCCCGCCGCTTTCGATGCGCAGCACCGGCTGGGACTCGACGGATTCCACGGCGGCCACCGGCAGGCGCAGCAGCCGCTCCACCCCATGGCTGGGCAGGCCGTAGAGCTGGCCGCCCGCCTCGACCAGCAGCACCGGCTGGCGGGCGGCGGAGAAGGGCACGGCGATCTCCACCTCGGTCCCGGCCGGGCGGCGCGGGCGCAGCGTGGCGCCGCCACGCAGCGAGCGCGCGACCTCGGCCACCACCGACAGCCCCATGCCGCGGCCGGACAGCCGGTCGACCTCCGGCGCGGTGGAGAAGCCCGGCTCGAAGACCAGCGCCAGCAGCCGTTCGGGCGGCGGCGGCGGCTGGTCCGCCGGGCGCGGCGGCAGCAGGCCGCGCTGCACCGCGATCGCCTCGATCCGCTCCAGATCCGGGCCGCGCCCATCATCCAGCACCGAGAGCCGCAGCAGCCCGCCACGGGCGCGCAGCACCAGCGCCACCTCGGCCTCGGCCGGCTTGCCGAGGCGGGCGCGCTGCTCGGCGCTTTCCAGCCCGTGGCTGATGGCGTTGCGCAGCAGATGCGTCACCGGGTCCTTCAGCGCCTGCAGCACGCGGCGATCGGCCTGCAGCTCCAGCCCCTCCATGCGCACCGCGACCTGGCGGCCGGCCTCGCGCGCCAGCTCGCGCACCATGCGGCCGAGCGAGCCCAGCACCGTCTCGGCCGGCACCAGGGAGATGCGCTCGGCCTGGCGGCGCAGCGCGGCGGCGGCGGCCTCGGCGCTCCAGGCGGCGGCGCGCTGGTCGCGCAGCGCCTGGGACAGGCGGCGCGACAGCCGCGCCAGGTCGCGCTCGAAATCGCGGACGCGGCCCTGGCCCCGGCCGGCGGCGGCGCCGGGCAGCGCCGCCTGGCGCGACAGCGTCTCCCAGTCGCGGCGCAGGCTGCGCATCTCGCCCTCCAGCGCGCGCAGCAGCGCCTCCACCGGCTCCTGCCGGCCCAGGCTGTCGGACAGGGCGTAGACGGCGCCCGACAGCGCCTCGATCTGCGCCGCCGGCACCCGCAAATACTCGACCGCCGCGGCGGCCTCGGCCGGGGCGGCGGGCTCGGGCGCGGCCGAGGGGGTGACGAGGGGCGTGGCGGGCGGCGCGGCGGCGGAGGCCGGCGCCGGCGCGGCCGCGGGCTCGGCCGGGGCGGGCGGCGCCTCGCCGGCCAGCAGCGTGTCCAGCGCCTGGCGGGCGGCCTGCGGCGGCGGCGGCGCGGCGCTGGCGGAGAGCGCCGCGACATAGCCCTCGATCCCGTCCAGCCCCTGCTGCACGGCGGCGGAGGTGGTGGCGTCCAGCGCCAGGCTGCCCTCCCCCACCCGGCTGAACACCGCCTCCAGCCGGTGCGCCATATCCTCCACCACCGGCAGGTCGACGGCGCGCGCCGCCCCCTTCAGGCTGTGGGCGCGGCGAAAGATGTCGCGCAGATCGTAGGGCTGGCCCTGCGCGGCCGCGTCCAGCGCGGCGCGGATCGCCGCCAGATGCTCCTGGTGCTCGACGCCGAAGGCGGCCAGCAGCTCCTGGCGCAGGTCGCTCATGCCGCGCGCTGCCCGCTCTTACAGGCGGTAGCGGTCGGACAGCCCGACCAGCTGCTGCGAGAGCTGCGCCAGATTGGCCGCCGCCGTGTCCAGCTGCCTGGTGCCGGCCGCCGTCTGCTGGCTGGCCTGGCGGATATTCTGCAGCGCGCTCATCACCTGCTCGATGCCCAGCTGCTGCTGGTTGGTCGAGGCGACGATCTGCTGGAAGGTCTGCACGCTCTCCTGGATGCGGCCGCTGATCTCGGTGATGGTGCCATGCGTGGTGTCGGTGCGCTCGCGCCCGGCGGCGACGCGCTTCACCGCCTCCTCGGTCAGCATGACCGAGGCGTTGATGCCGCGCTGGATGTCGCCCAGGATCGAGCGCACCTGGGCGGTCGCGTCCTTGGCCTGGTCGGCCAGGGTCTTCATCTCGGCCGCGACCACCGCGAAGCTGCGGCCCTGCTCGCCGGCCGCCGCCGCCTCGATCGCCGCGTTCAGCGCCAGCAGGTGGCTGCGCTCGGAGATGTCGTTCACCGTGGTGATGATCTCGCCGATCGCCTGGGTCTTCTCCGACAGCGCCACGATGTTGGAGGCCACGGCCTCGGCCTGCTCGCGGATCGAATCCATGGCGCGCACCGTCTCGTCCACCGCGCGCAGGCCGGCGGTCGAGGTCTGCGCGGTGGCCTGGGCGGAGGCGATCACCTCCTGCGCCCGCTTGCCGATCTGCACGCCGGAATGGGTGATCTCGTCGACCGTCGCCGCGGTCTCCTGCACCGCCGCCAGCTGCTCCTCGACGCTCGCCGCCTGTTCCTGGGTGGAGGCGCGGATCTCGGCGGCGGCGGCGTTCAGGTTCTCGGTCGCGTCGCGGCTCTGCCGCGCAAGCTGGCGCAGCCCCTCGACCATGGCGTTCAGCGTGACGCCGAGCCGGCCGAGTTCGTCCCGCCCGGTGGCCGCCGGGGCGCCGCCCAGCTCGCCGCGCCCGACCCGCTCGACGAACTCCATGAAGGTCGAGAGCGGCTGGGTGATCGAGCGGCGGATCAGCGCGGTGATCAGGATGCCGAGCAGCACGGCGGCGGCCAGCACCAGGATCACCGACCAGCGGCTCTCCTCATAGATCTCGCCGCCGCGCTTCTGGCCGGCGGCGATCAGCGCGTCCACCGCCTGCTGCAGCCGCTCGCCCAGGCGGGCGAATTCGGCGCGGCTGCCGACGATGCTCTCGCCCAGGCGCTGCACTGTGTCCAGATCGCCGGCGCGCACCGCCTGCAGCTGCGCCTGGCCGTTCTCGCGAAGCTGCCGCAGCGGCACCGCCGACTGGCCCAGCAGCTGGCTGATCTGCTGCCAGCCGGCGCGGCGGTCGGGGGAGACGGCGCCGGCGCCGTTCTGCGTCGCCTCGCCCTGCATCTGTGCCAGCAGCCCCTCGGCGCGGGCGACATGCGCCGGCCATTGCTGCGCCGGGTCCTCGCCCTGCAGCTCGCGCCCCATGCTGCGCAGCAGGAAGCGCGAGACGCTGCGGGCGCGGGCGTCCTGCATGTCCGTCTCGGCGTCGCGCAGCTCCATCAGCTGGCGCAGCATCGCCAGGTCGCGGGTGACGATGGTGTCGGTGGACTGGTTCACCACGCTGATCTGGTTCAGCCCGTACAGACCGAGGCCGATCAGCAGCAGCGTGACGGCGGTGAAGCCGAGGAGGATGCGGTTGGCGATGGACAAGGCGTCACGCTCCGATGGGCTGGTCGGCGGAATTGGGGGGGGCGGCGGGGTCGGGCCCGGCGCCGGGCGCGGCGGCGCGGAAGGGCAGCAGCAGGCGGTCCAGCGCCACCAGCCCCATCAGCCGGGGCGCCGCGCCGCGCTCGCCCGGCAGCAGGGCGTGGCCGGACAGGGCGCGGCCGGGGGCGGCGGCGCCGGCGCGCTGCGCCGCCTCGGCCGCGTCGGGGCCGGAGAGCGGCAGCGGCTCGGCCACCACCAGCACGCGATCGGCGCGCAGGGCGAAGCGGCGCGGCGCCTCGCGCAGCAGCAGCAGATGCGCGCCGCCTTCCTGGCCCGGCGGGCGCGGCGCGCTGCCCAGCGCCAGGCCGAGATCGATCACCGCATGCACCTGCCCGGCATGGCCATGCAGGCCGAGCAGCGCCGGCGGGCTGCCCGGCAGCGGCGCCAGGGGCCCAAGCGGCAGCACCTGCGCCACGGCGGAGAGCGGCACGCCATACAGCTCCTCCCCCACCGCGCAGGCCAGCACGGGGGGCAGGCGCGGCGTCGCCTGGCGCTGGCCGCGCCGGGCGGCCAGCTGGCGGGTGCGCAGCTCCAGCAGCCGCTCGGCCTGGGCGGCCATGCTGGGCAGGCTGGTGGGCAGCGGCGCCCCCATGCGGTCGCGATGCGGCATCAGGCGCGGCCCTCGCTGCCGGCGGTGTCGGGTCGGGCGGTGTCGAGATGCAGCCGCACCGCCTCGCGCAGCGCCTGCGCGGTCATGCCGTCGCCCTCGGGCAGTTCGGCGGTCTCGGGCAGCGACTGGGCCAGCCGGCCGGCGACGGCCAGCGCGCGGCGCCCGGCGGGGGCCGAGCCCTCATCCAGCAGCAGCAGGCCGAGCTGGTAATGCGCCATGGCGAAATCCCCGCGCAGATAGAGGGCACGGCGGAGGGCGCGCTCCGCCGCCTCCGGCCGGCCCAGCCCGCGCTGCACCAGCCCGTCGTAATAGTGCAGCGCCGGGTCGGTCGGCGCCAGGCGCAGCCCCTCGGCGCAGGCCTCGCGCGCCCGGGCCAGGTCGCCGGCATCGGCATGGTGGCGGGCCAGGCCCAGCAGCGCCGCCGCGGCCTCCCCGGCCGGCGGCGCCGGCGGGGACATCGCGGCGGGCATCGCGGCGGGGGCGGGCGGCAGTGGGCGGGGCGCCGGCACCAGATGCAGCGCCGGCGGCAGCCAGGCGGGCGACGGCGCCGCGGGGGCGGGCGGCGGCGGCAGGGCACGCGGCGCCGGCAGCGTCGCGCCGCCGCGGCGATAGGCCACCGTGCCCGGCAGGTTCACCACCTCCAGAAACTCGGCGAAGGCCGGGTTGGGCTCGGCATGGCCGAGCAGCAGCCAGCCGCCCTCGGCCAGCCGGTCGGCCAGCGCGCGCACCAGCCGCTCCACCATCTCCGGGTGGAAATAGATCAGCACGTTGCGGCAGAGGATCAGGTCGAAGCCGGTCATCTGCAGCGGCGCGGTGCCGTCCAGCAGGCCGAGCAGGTTCTGCCGCTCGAACCGCACCATGGCGCGGTGCTGCGGCCGCAGCAGCCAGGAGCGGCCATCGGCGCCGGGCAGGAAGTCGCGCTCCAGCTCCTCCGCCGGCAGGCTGCGCAGCGCCCAGCGGCTGTACTGGCCGCGCCGCGCCATGGCCAGCGCCGCCTCGTTCAGGTCGGTGCCCAGCAGCGACAGCCGCCAGTCCGGCACCGCCTCGCCCAGCATGCGGCGCAGCAGGATGCCCAGCGAATAGGGCTCGGCGCCGCTGGCGCAGCCGGCGCTCCAGGCGCGCAGCCGCCGCTCCTCCCGCCGCCGCGCCAGGATGTCGGGCAGGATGGTCTGCTGCAGCGCCGCGAACTGCTCGGCATAGCGGAAGAAGAAGGTCTCGCCGATGGTGATCTCGGCTTCCAGCGCGGCCCATTCGGCCTCGCCGCGCGCCGGGTCGCGCAGCCGCTCCAGATAGGCGGCGGGGCCGGACAGGCCGGTCTCGCGCAGCCTTCGGCGCAGCCGCTCCCACAGCAGCGCGTCCTTGTCCTCGTAGTAGAAATGCCCGGTGCGGGCGATCACCTCGGCCTTCAGCCGGGCGAAATCCACATCGGGCAGGAAATGCGGCACGGCGCTCATGCCGGCGGGCCGGACCATTCGGCCAGGCGGGCCTCCGCCGAATCGCGCAGCGCGGCCAGGGCGGCCGCCTCCTGCTCCAGCAGGATGCGCGCCGGGTCGAGCAGATGGATGAAACCCTCCGGCGTCTCGATCTCGGCCACGGCGCAGCCATTCAGCGTGGCCTCGGGCGGCACGGCGCGCATCCGGTCCTGCGCCACGCGCTGCAGATCCAGCACCCGGTCCACCAGCAGGCCGAGCGGGCCATTCGCCGATCCGGGCAGCAGCAGGATGTGGCGGTACAGCGCCTGCTCGGCCGCCGCGCCATCCTGCAGGCCGAACAGCCGCGCCAGGTCGAGCACCGGCAGCGCCACCCCGCCCAGATTGAGGAAACCGGCCATCACCCGCGGCAGGCCGGGCGGGCGCCACAGCCGCGGCAGCGGCAGCACCTCCTGCACCGCGGCGCGCGGCAGGGCGCAGCGCCGGCTGCCCAGGCGGAACAGCAGATAGGCTTCCGGTCCCTTCTCTCCGGCGGCGGCCAGTCTCACGCGTCGAGCTCCCTGCGGCGCCTCTCGTTACCATTCCCGGCGCGGCGCGGCCATGCCCCCCTCCCCGCTTCGCGCGGGATCGGCCAGGATGGCGGCGACCGATCCGGAGAGAGACCCGCCCATGCCCACCGATGTCACCGCCGCCGCGCATGCCCTGCTGGAGGCCCGCCGCACGCGGCAATGGCTGAGCGCCCTGCCCGAAGGGGCCAGGCCGCAGAACGCCGCGGAGGTGGTGGAGATCCAGGCGCTGGTCGCGGCCCAGCTCGGGCCGATCGCCGGCTGGAAGGTGGGCGCCGCCTCCCCCACCGCCGAGCCCTCCGGCGTGCCGCTGCATGCGCGCAACCTGCGCTTCGACGCGACGCCCTATGCGGCGGCCGATTTCAACGTCACCGCCATCGAGGCGGAGGTGGGCTATCGCCTGGGCGCCGACCTGCCGCCGCGCGAGACTCCCTACACGCGCGAGGCGGTGCTGGCCGCGGTCGAGACCATGCATGCGACGATCGAGATCGTCGACACGCGCTTCACCGCGCTGCATGTGACCGACCCGCTGAGCCACACGGCCGACCAGGCCAATCACGGCGCGCTGGTGGTGGGGCCGGCGGTGGAGGACTGGCGCAGGATCGAGCCCACCAAGCTGCCGGTGACGCTGCGCTTCAATGGTGAGGTCGCGGTGCAGCATGTCGGCGGCAACACGGCGGGCGACCCGGTGCGGCTGCTGCTGTGGCTGGCCAATGGCGGCGCCCATCGCTATGGCGGGCTGAAGGCTGGGATGGTGGTGACCACCGGCAGCTGCACGGGGCTGCTGACCGTCCCGGCCGGGACCGTGGTGCAGGCGGTGTTCGACGGCTTCGGCAGCGTCGAGACCACGATCGCATAAAAAGGCCAGGGGCGCTGCCCCTGGAACCCCGCCGGGGTGGCACGGCCACCCCGGACCCCGCGATCTGTTGGCGGGGTCCGGGGGGACCCTGTCCCCCCGGCGGAGGGGCCTGGGGAGGCGGAGCCTCCCCTGATGTCTTTCCGTTCTGCCTGGGGAGGCGGAGCCTCCCCAGCCTTCAGGCCAGGAAGCTGCGCAGCGACTTGCCGCGCTTCGACACCTGCAGCTTCTTCAGCGCCTTCGCCTCGATCTGGCGGATGCGCTCACGCGTCACGTTGAAGGTCTTGCCGACCTCCTCCAGCGTGTGGTCGTTCTCGCCGCCAATGCCGAAGCGCATGCGCAGGATGCGCTCCTCGCGCGGCGTCAGGTCGGAGAGGATGCGCATCGTCGCGTCGCGCATCGCCGAGCGCGAGGCGGCGTCGAACGGCATCACCGCGTTCTCGTCCTCGATGAAGTCGCCGAGGCGGCCATCATCATCCTCGCCGATCGGGTTCTCCAGGCTGACCGGCTCGCGCGCCAGGCGCTGCACGGCGCGCACCTTGTCGACCGACATGCCGAGCTCGCCCGCCAGCTCCTCCGGCGTCGGCTCGCGCCCCGCCTTCTGGGCGAAGCGGCGGCTCATGCGCGCGACCTTGCCCACCGTCTCCGTCATATGGACGGGCACGCGGATGGTGCGCGCCTGGTCGGCCAGCGAGCGGGTGATCGCCTGCCGCACCCACCAGGTGGCATAGGTCGCGAACTTGAAGCCGCGGCGCCAGTCGAACTTGTCGACCGCGCGCATCAGGCCGATGTTGCCCTCCTGGATCAGGTCGCCGAACATCAGCCCGCGATTGCGGTAGCGCTTGGCGATGTGCACGACGAGGCGGAGATTGGCCCGCGTCAGCTCCTCCTTCGCCTTGCGCATGTCGCGCTCGCCACGGCCGACCTCGGCGCAGACGCGGCGCAGCTCGGCCGCCGGCAGCCCGCTCGACTGCTCCAGCATGACGATGGCGGCGCGGATCTGCGGCAGGGTGTCGCGCAGGTCGCGCACCGCCTGGGCGTGGCGCGCGGCGCTGCTGCGCACCTTCTGCGCGGCCTCGATCAGCGCCTGCACGGCGGCGTCGCTGCCATCCCACAGGCGCAGCACCACCTCATGCTCGACGCGGGCGGCGACGGCCAGGCGCAGCGCCTTGCCGTCCAGCGCCAGCAGCCGGCGCTGGATGTCACGCACCTCGCCCACCAGCATGTCGAGACGCGCCGGGCGCAGGCGCAGCGCGCCGAACAGCCCGACCATCTCCAGCCGGCGGGCCTGCGCCGCCTCGCTGCGGGCGGGAAGCGCGCGCAGCGCCGCATGCGCCTCGATCGCGGCGCCGAAGGCGGCCAGCACCTCGGGCTTCATCTTCTCGTCCAGCGTGGCGTGCGGGACGACCTCGCCCTCCTCGGGCTCCTCCGTCTCGGCGCCGGCGGCGGCCGGGGCGGCGGCATCGGCGGCCATCGCCTCCAGCTCGACCACGTCGCGCAGCGGCATCTGCCCCTGCTCCAGCGCGGCCTTCCAGGCGGCGATATGCGTGAAGGTCACCGGGCTCTCGCACAGCCCGGCCAGCATGGCGTCACGCCCGGCCTCGATGCGCTGCGCGAGGGCGATCTCCTCCTCGCGGGAGAGCAGGTCGGTGCCGCTCATCTCACGCAGGAACATGCGCACCGGGTCGTCGGAACGGGCCAGGCTGGCCTCGTTCACATTGCCGCCTTCGGAGCCCTCCTCGCCTTCCGCCTCGGCCTCGCCGCGCGTCTCCGCATCCTCCTCGGAGGCCTCCTCGGCTTCCTCGGTCTCCTCGTTGCGCACGTCGAGCGTTTCGGGGCTCTCGAACTCGTCGCCGTAATCGGCGCGCCAGTTGCGGCCGGGGGTCAGGCCGGGGGGCCGCTCCGCCTCGGGGGCTTCACGCGCCAGAATGTCCCCAAACGCCGCCGTCCGCGCCTTGAGCGGCGCGCCGCCCTCGGTCTCGCCCTGATCCGCCGCGCCGTAGGTAAACATTCCGTCCATCGAATTCACCTGCTTTTCGTGCTTGGAGACCCCCGGAGGGGTCCCAACAACAATTCCAACGCTTCCGCCCATGGCGGACCAAACCCAATTGCCCCGGCGCCTGGCCGGGACGGGCCGCAGCCCGGCGTCACGCCAAGGGAGCGTGCCGGGACGGCAGAAACGAGATCGGGGTCGGGCGCCACATCCAGGGTGGCTGCGCCCTTATTTAGGAAGGTTGACCGGCTCCCAACACCCCTGCGCGATCAACAGGCCCTTTTCGGCCCTGCGCGCGGGGTCGCGTCTTTAGCATGGTCTTCAGAAACAGGGTGAAAAAAGCGCCGCTCTGCCCTCACGCCCGCGCTTCCCTTCCATGCCAGACGCGAATGACGACGGCCCTGTCCTGCTCGTCCAGCCGGTAGCGCAGCACATAGGCGCCGCTGGCGAAGGGTATGGTCAGCTCGCGCCGCCCCGTGCCATCGGCCATCGGCCGGCCGAGACCGGTGTTCAGCGCCAGCAGCTCCGCCGCCTCGGCGATGCTGCCGGCGGCGCGCCGGGCGGCGGCCGGGTTCTTGTCGAGCAGGAAGTGTAGCAGGCGGTCGAGATCCTCGACCGCCTCCGGCAACCAGAGCAGCCCGGCCATGCGGGGCGCGCCTAGCCCTTCCCCGCCACAGGCGGCGGCGCCGCCTCACCCCGCGCGAAGCCCTCCAGCCAGTGCCGCAGCTCGGCCTGGGGCACGGCGGCGCCCTCCAGCCGGTAGCGCTCCCAGCGGGCCAGATCCTCGCTCTTCTCCTGCTCGTAGCGCTCCTCGCGCTCCAGATATTCCAGCACGGCCTTCTTCATCAGCCAGTGCGGCGAGCGGTCGCGCAGCTGGCCGAGCGCCTGCAGGCGCTGGCGCGTCTCCTCATCCAGCTTCAGGGCGAGGCTGCCTGACATGGTTCGGCTCCGGTGGGATCGGGTATTACCTATCTATACCTCGTCCCTCGCCGCGACAAGACTCGGCGCGCCGCTGTGAACCCTGCCAGCCCGGGCTCGGCGCGCCGGGCGCGATTCGGCGCGGGGCTGTGATCCTTGCCAGCCCTGGCCCGGCCCGGCGCCGGACCGTGCAAGTGAACCTTGCAAGCCCGTGCGGCGGGCCGGCTGTGAACCCTGCCAGCAGCGCCGATTCGCCGGTTTCACTTTCAGAAACAGCAGCCTACGGGCTTATCCACGCGAACCCTGCCAGCGCATAGACAATGACAATCTCGCTTTCTGCTGAAGGATTGCCCTGGGCTGGCAAGGTTCGCAGGCCAGGAGGCGGCACGCTGGCAAGGTTCGCATCGACGACCCCCACCCGGCCGTTGCAGTTTGCCGTCCATGGTGCAGCGGACCCCGAATCCCGAACCCCGAGACGAACAGGGCGACCTGTTCGGCGCTGGTGCCAGCGTGCACCAGCTGGTCGAGGCCCGCGGCGCCAAGGGGGCCGTGAAGGCCGCCCAGATCGCCGTGCTGGAGCCGAAGCCGCCCAGCCTGTCGCGGGCGCTGGCCGGCCGCATGGGACGGCAGATCGCCGACACCGCCTCGACCGCCATCGTGCGCGAATTCGAGGGCAGCAGCGAGATCGGCTATTCCTACTCCGCCTGGTGCCTGGCCGGCCTGCCGCATCGCGACCAGCCCAAGGACCAGAACTGGCTGATCGAGACCGATTTCGCCCGGCTGCTGGTCCGCCCCGGGGTGCGACTGCGCGACGACAACAGCCAGGAATATATCGGTGTTCCCTTCGGCTCCTATGCCCGCCTGCTGCTGATCGACTGGCAGACCGAGGCGCTGGAGCGCGGCTCGCGCGAGATCCATATGGGCCGCTCGGCCAGCGCCGTGGTGGCGCGGCTCGGCATCAACCGCGGTGGCCCAAGCAACGCCAAGGTGGCCGAGCAGCTGGAGCGCCTGGCCAGCTGCGCCGTCGATTTCAGCTTCGGCAGCGACAAGAAGGGCGTCATCGTCAACCAGCGCCTGGTCGAGGCCTTCAGCTATGTGGGCGAGCCCGACCCGCGCTCGACCCGCACCAACCGGCTGGTGGAGCGCGTCATGCTCTCCCAGGCCTTCTTCGACGAGCTGCGCCGCCACCCCGTGCTGGTCGACCGCGCCGCGGTGCGCGACCTGACCACCTCGCCGCTGGCCATCGACATCTATCTCTGGCTCGCCTACCGGCTGCATTCCCTGCCCAAGGAGACGCCGATCGGCTGGGATCGCCTCTGGCGGCAATTCGGGTCCAAGGTCGGCGCGCTGAAGAACTTCAAGACCCAGTTCGAAGGCCCGCTGCACCTGGCGCTCTCGGCCTACAAGAACGCCAAGGTCCGCGTCACCGATCGCGGCCTTCTGCTGGAGCCCTCCCCTCCCCCCATCCGCCCTTGATTCTTTCGGGCTGCCGCCGCCGGGTGGTGAGGCGGGACGCTGTACTGGCAGCGCCCGCCTTTTTTCTTGTCCGGATCCTGGGGCGATGCATGGTGGCGGGGGCGGCTTGCCGGGCCAGAATGTGAACCTTGCAAGCCCCCGCCATCCGGCCGGATGGCAAGGTTCACACCGCTTCAGTGGGCCTTGGCGCGGCGCAGCAGCTCGGGCAGCGCCTCGACCATCTGCTGCACCGCCTCGTCGCTCAGCGAGGTGGCGAAGCGGAACACCCACTGCCCGCCATTGCGTGTGAGGGTTCCCAGCCGCTGCCCCTCATGCACGATGTGCCGCCGCTCCGGCGCCGTGGCCGGGCCGGCGCTGGGCCGCGCCTCGCGCCCCTCGGCGGCGCGCATCAGCAGCGCGATCTGCTCCTCGGGCTCGGCCTCCCCGGCCCGGCGCTGGCCATCCAGCGCGGCCAGGATGCGCGGCAGCGCGGCCTCGTCGGCTTCCACCGCCTCCATCACCCGGCGGGCCCGCAGCATGGCCAGCCGCCGCGGCTCGCGCAGCCGCTCGATGATCTCGGTCGGGAACCTTGCCAGCCGCAGATAGAGGCTGAAGGTCGAGGGATCGATGCCGAATTGCGCCGCGATGTCGCGCCCCGGCCCCGGCAGCCGCGCCCGCACCTCGGCGAACCAGCGCGCCCGCTCCAGCGCCGAGATATCCTCGCGCCGCTCATTCTCCGAGAACTGCACCCGCAGCATCGCCGCATCGTCCAGCGCCCGGATGCGCGCCAGCACCGCCTGGCCCAGCCGGCGGCAGGCCTCCAGCCGCCGCCGCCCCGCCGCGATCTCGAACCGGCCGCCCTCGCGCCGACGCAGCGTGATGGCGTCGTTCTGGCCGTTGGCGCGGATATCCTCCAGCAGCTCCTCGAACTCGGCGCCGTCGAAGGCGCCGGGCAGCCGGTCGCGCGGCAGCGGGTCGTCGATCAGCCCGGGCTCGACGAACAGGAATTCCTCTGCCGCCTCCCCGGCCCGCTCGGCCGCGCCCTTCGCCTGGGCCAGCAGCCGTTCCAGCCCGGCATTCTGCGTGGTCGCGCTGGCCAGCGCCGCCTCCAGCCGGGCGATGCGTTCGCGCAACCCCTCCGCCGCCATGCCGAGCGCTGCGGCCGGCCGATGCTGCGCCGGCTTCGGCGCCTCGGCCGGGGCGGGCGCGGCGGGTTGCAGCGCGGCTTCGGCGGTGCGGTCGCGCACCGCCTGGGCCAGGGCGCCGAAGCGCGATCCGGGCGATTTCATGCTCCCCTCCCCCAATGCCGCGAGAGCTCGGCCTCGATCGCCCGGTTCACCGCATTGGCGCTGGCGATGATTCGGTTATAGGCGGCGCGGTCGGTGCTGGGCTCATATTCGTACAGCGTCTCCTTGCCGAAGCCCGCCGTGCCCATGATGCGCGAATGCAGGAAGGGCTCGGGCAGCACGCGCTCGCCGAAGCGTTCGCGCAGCAGCGCCAGCAGCGCCTCCTGGCTGCGGTCGGTCGGGTCATAGGCGGTGACCAGGATGCGCGCGAAGGCGAAATCCAGCCCATGCCCGAAGGCCGCGCGATACTCCGCCGTGTAGCCTGCCAGATGCGCGAAGAATTCGGCGGTGGAGGCAAGGTCGGTCATGGTGGCCCGCGTCGGAATGACCAGCCCCGTCGCCGCATGCAGCGCGGCCGTCATCAGCATGTTCACATCGGGCCGGGTGTCGACCACCGCCACGTCGTAGCGCGGCGCGACGGCGGAAAGGAAGGCGGCCAGCTCGTCGAAATAGAGGATTTCCTCGGGTTCGCCGATGGCGGCGCGGCGGGCGAGCGCCTCCTCGGCTTCCGCCAAAGCGGCGCCGGCGGGCAGCAGGTCGATATTCGGCCAGTAGCTGGGCTGGCAGAGGCGCTGCGCCAGATCCGGCGCCGCATCCGGCCCGCGCATCACCCAGGCGGTGAAGCAATTGGCCGCGCCCACCTCCTGTGCCGGGTCCAGGCCGAACTGGGAGGTGCTGCTGGCCTGACTGTCGAGGTCGACCAGCAGCACCCGATAGCCCTGCAGCGCCAGATGCTGGGCGAAATGCACGCTGCTGGTGGTCTTGGCCGAACCGCCCTTGAAATTGGTGAAGACGATGCTGGCCAGCGCCTCGCCCTTCGCCGCGTCGCGTTGCGGCATGCGGCCCAGGCTCTGCCGCGCCGCCTGCAGCTCGGCGAAATCCAGCCGCGCGCGCGGCGCGATGCCGCGCCCCTCCGGCGCCAGCCCGGCCGCCTGCCGCAACTGCCGTGGCGTGACGCCCAGCAGCGCGGCGGCCTCCTGCACCGAGAAGCTGCGCAGCCGCTTGCGCTTTTCGGGTGCGTTCTCCACCTCGATGGCGGTGCGCTGCGCGGCGCGCAGCACCTCGGCGATCTGCCGGAAACTCTCGGCCTGGTCCATCGACTCCTCCCGCGCGCAGGGTTTCTGTCTAGAAGAGCCAGCCCAGGCAGCCAAGCTTGGTGATGACCGGAGGGTCTCCTTTGGGCGCGAGTGTGGCTTGGATGCATCCAATCGGCGGCTTGGCGTGATACGGGCGACAGCTGTGTCGCGGCATTCTTCCGGCATTGGATGCATCCAAGGCGGGCGGCTTGGATGCATCCAACCGTCCCCCGGCTGCCCCGCGGGCCGCCCCATGCTATACCGCGCCGCAGCAGCAGGAGGCAGCATGCAGCAGGCGGAGGAACTGACCAAGGTCAAGGCCCGCATCAAGGCGCTGACCGAAAAGACCGTCTCCAATGGCTGCACCGAGGCCGAGGCCATGGCCGCCGCCGAGATGGTAGGCCGGCTGCTGGAACGCTACGCGCTGAGCATGGAGGAGATCGACATCCGCCGCGCCCGCTGCGTGCAGGTGGAGATCCCGCTGCGCGGCAAGCAGCGCCGCCCGATCGATGGCTGCGTGCCCGCCGTCGCCCGCTTCTGCGACTGCAAGGTCTGGCTCTCCCGCGACGAGGCCGGTGGCCGCTACATCTTCTTCGGCTTCGAGGAAGACACGGCGCTGGCCGCCTACCTCTTCGCCATCATCGAGCGCGGCATGGCGACCGAGCTGCAGCGCTTCCGCGACCAGCAGCCGCTTCTCCGCGCCACCCGGCTGCGCCTGGCCTCCACCTCCTACCAGCAGGGCATGGCCAGCCGTATCGCCGAACGGCTGGAAACCCTGCTGGCGCAGCGGGAGACCGAGCTGGCCAGCCAGCGCAGCACCGGCACCGCCCTGGTCCTGGTGAAGCATCGGGTGGTCGAGGATGCTTTCAAGGAAACCTCCATCCGGCTGGTCGGCGCCCGCCGCGCCCGGCTGCGCGCCAATGGCGCCTATCGCCAGGGCTATGCCGCCGGCGACCGCGTCAACCTGAACCGCCCCCTGCGCGGGGCAGGGCAGGGGGCCATCGAATGAGCCCGCCCGACCGGCAGCGCCAGCGTGTCTATGATTGGGAGGACCGCGTGGTCGCCCCGCTGGCCGGCCCCGCCACCATCGGTTTCGGCGCCGCCCAGGGCATGGTCGATGCCATCTGGGCCGAGCTCGGCCTGCGCTACCCGCCACGCGTCGAGCCGCTGCCGCCCCAGGCGCGCCGCCGCATCGCCGATGCCGACCGGCTGCGCCTGCGCCTGCCGCCAAGCTGCCCCGCCTGGGTGCTGCTGCATGAGCTGGCCCATGCGCTGAGCAGCACGGCCGAGGGCCGCTCCGACGGCCATGGGCCGCTCTTCATGGGCCTCTATCTGCAGCTGCTGACCCGCTATCTCCGCCTGCCGGAGGACACGCTCCTGGCCAGCCTGGCGGAGGCCGGCATCGCCCTGCGGCGCGATGCCCGCCCGCTCTTCCTGGACGCAGCATGAGCGAGCCGCATCTGGACGGGCTGAACCCGGCCCAGCGCGCCGCCGTGCTGGCCGACGCGCCGGTGCTGGTGCTGGCCGGCGCCGGCTCCGGCAAGACCGAGACGCTGACCCGCCGCGTCGCCGACCTCATCCTCCGCCGCGGCGAGGCACCGGACCGGCTGCTCTGCATCACCTTCACCACCAAGGCGGCGGCCGAGATGCGCGCGCGCCTCGCCGCAAGGCTGGGGCCGGATGCCGTGCCGCGCTGGGTCGGCACCTTCCACGCCGTCATGGCGCGGCTGCTGGTGGAGCAGGGCGGCGGCGTGCCCGGCCTGCCGCCCGGCTTCGCCATCCTCTCGGCGGCCGAGGCACGCGCCACGCTGATGCAGCTCTCCGGCACCAGCGACGCCCAGGAAGGCGCCGCACTCGCGGAAATCGTCTCGCTGATGAAGGGCCGCCTGGCCCGCACCCCGCACGGCCCGGCCTTTGCCCGCTTCGAGCCGGCGCTGCTCGCCCAGGCCGCCGCCCTGCTGCCGGACTACCAGCAGGCCCTCGCCGCCCGCGGCGCCGTGGATTTCGACGATCTCATCGCCCTTCCGGTGCGCGCCATGCAGGAGGATCCGGCCCTCGCCGCCCGCTGGGCCTCCCGCTGGTCGGAGATCCTGGTCGACGAATACCAGGACACCAATGTCGCCCAGCACCGCCTGGTGCAGCTCCTGGCCCGGCCGCACGGCCGCGTCTTCGCCGTCGGCGACGACACCCAGTCCATCTATGGCTGGCGCGGGGCGGAGGTGGCGCAGCTGCGCAACTTCAACCGCTTCTACCCCGCCGCGCCGGAGCCGCTGCGGCTCGAGGTCAATTACCGCTCCACCCGCCGCATCCTGCTCGCCGCCAATGCCGTGGCCGCCCAGGACCGCCAGGCGCTGCGCAAGACCCTGCGCCCGGCCGAAGCCCAGGCGCCCGCCGGCCCGCCCATCATCCTCTCCCCCGCCGAGACGGCGGAGGAGGAAGGCCAGGCCGCGGCCGCCCGCATCGCCACCCTGCGCCGCGCCGCCCCGGATCTGCCCTGGTCGGAACACGCCGTGCTGCTGCGCGCCGGCTTCCTGGCCGAGCCCATCCTGGCCGCCCTTCGCCAGGCCGGCATCCCGGCGCGGCAGCTCGGCGAGCGCGAGCCCGACCCGCCGCGAGACATCCTGGCCGCCCAGGCCTGGCTGCGCCTCGGCCTCTCCTTCCGCGACGGCGCCTGGGACGCCACGGCCGACGACGCCTTCCGCCGCGCCTGCGCCTATCCGAAGCGCGGCATCTCCGGCGCCCTCTTCGCCCGGCTGCGCGAGCACGCGGCAGGGCAGGGCAGGGCGCTCGCCGCCGCCGTGCCCGATTTGCCGGCCACGCCCGAGGAACGCGCTCTGCTGGAAGGGGTGGTGCAGACCGCCCAATCCATCGCCGGCGACATGGCGAAGCGCCGGCCGCGCCCCGCCGATGCGCTGCAACTGGCCGCTGCCCGCGCCGGCCTCGCCGCCGGTCTGCGCGAGGCCCCGCCCGCCCTGATCGCCGCCTGGGAAGCCGCCTTCGCCGCCGCCGCGCAGAGCCCAAGCCTGCCCGCCTATCTCGACGCCCTGGCGCTCGGCACCGCCACGGGCGATGGCACGGCGCCCGACGCCGTGCTGCTGATGACCCTGCACCGCGCCAAGGGCCTCGAATTCACCCATGTGCTGATGCCGGGGCTGGAGGAAGGCGTCTTTCCGCACTTCAAGGCCGAGGCCCAGGGCGCGCTGGCCGAGGAAAGGCGCCTTTTCTATGTGGGACTGACCCGGGCCAAGCAGAGCCTCTGGCTCAGCTGGGTGAAGCGGCGGCGGGAATGGAACGCGAGGCCGTCACGCTTCCTGGATGACATCCCGGCGCAGCTCTTTCACGCTGCCTGACACAACAAAGAAAAAGGCCAGGGGAATGAATTCCCCTGGACCCCTTCTTTTTTCTGTCAGGCTGCCGCGGGAACCCGGCATAGCGGGGCGCTCCCCGCCAGCCGACACCGGAGGCTGGCCCTGAAAACTAAATGGGGCAGACGCCGCTGGCGCATTGCAGATGCGCCCAGTCCACCGCCTCCTGCACCGCCTCATCCGCAATGCCCTCGACGATCGCGGCGAAACGGCCGGCCGAGACCTCTTCCTCCGGCAGATACTCATAGCCCAGCTCGGCATCCGGCTTGCTGGGCAGCACGGAGCAGCAGCGCACCTTCGGCTGCTCGGCGGCGACGATGGCGCGGAAGGCCGCCAGATCGTGCCGGTTGGTGTAGACCTTCAGCGTGTAGCTGACCTGGTTGCCGCGCTCGGCGCCGATCCAGTGCCGCTCCAGCAGCCGCAGCCACTGGTATTGCTGCTCCGGGCTCGCCTCCGGCGCCGTCACCAGCTTCTCGCCAAGGCCGAGGCGCGAGGCCAGCGGCACCGTCGGGAAGCCCACAATGGTCATGCCCGGGAAGCTGCGCAGCTCGCGCAGCGGATAGCCGCGCTTCTGGTAATCGGCCAGCAGCGGGTCGGAACCGGTGTGCCACTCGCCGGTCGCGGCATCCCGCGTGCCCTTGAACTGCACCCAGCGCAGATACTGGCGGCGGGCCGGCAGATGGGCGCCCTCGGTCAGGCCGAACAGCTTGCTGGTGGTGCCGGCGGGCTTCACCGTCGTCACCGTCACCGGGCGCGTCATGCCGAGCTGATCGGCATAGACCGCCGCCTCATGCTTGGCGCTCTCGGACAGCCTTCCCAGCATGTCCCAGAACGGGGCGGAGCGCGCCTCGTCCAGCAGATCCTCGAAGCCCAGGCCGAAGCGCATCCAGGCCCATTCATGCAGGCCGGTGGGGCCGATGCCGATGCGGTTGGTGCGCGCCACCTCCTCGGCATAGAGCGCGTCCATCCGGTTGGCGCGGATCAGGAACCGCACGCCAAGGCGCACCGCATCCTCCACCCGCTCATCCCACAGCGCCGCCAGCTCGGGGTCGATCTCGCCGGGCGTCAGCGCCTCCAGCGGCGCGGGGCAGGCCAGCAGCGGCGCGAAATCGGCGATGACGCAATAGCCGCCGGTGACATGCAGCGTGATCTCGCCGCAGGGATTGGTCGTCACCGGGAATCGCGCCGTGGCGGCGCGGCGCGAGCATTCGGCCAGCAGCCCGGCCGCCGCATCCACCTGGTAGCGGGCGCTGCGGAAATCGCGGCCATCCTCATGCACCGGCTTGCTCCAGGCGCTGCCGGTGCGCTGGTCCTCCAGCAGATCGCCATTGATGAAGCCCGGCTCGCCATTGATGTAGGCGCATGCGGTGACTTCCTCGAACACCATGCGGGCATGCGCGGTCAGCGGCTCGGACGCGTCGCCCGACTGCACGCGCTGCCAGAATTCGCGGTCGACCATGACGGAGTGGTTCGCGGTCCACAGCCCGCCCTCCGACTTGGCGCGGATGAAGCGGCGGATCGCCGGGTCGCGCCACGACTTCGTCGCCATGCGCGCGGCGCGGCGGGCGCCGCCCACCTGCACCTCGACCGAGAGGTGATGGTCGACCAGCAGCGCCTGCTCCCAGGGCTGCAGCGCCTCGGCGGCGCGGTCGCGCGCGCGGGCGGGCTGGATCACATGCCGGCGGATGTTCAGCAGCCCGCGCAGCAACGAGATCGGGCCGGAGGAGGGGCGCCCCTGCATGCCGCGGATCGGGCTGCCGGCCGGGCGGATCGCCGAGAGGTCGAGCACCAGCACCCGGTCGCGCGCGCCCTGGAAGGCCATCGCCTCCAGCACCTCGATCGCCTTGGCCCAGCCCTCGCGGCTGTCCTCGACCCGGTGCAGCACGGCATTCGCCGGCAGGTTCTCGAGATCGGCGCGCAGCTCGGTCGCCAGGAAATCATGGATGGCGCGCTCGGAGGCCTCGTCCAGCGCGGTCGCGCCCCAGGGCAGCAGCCCCATCTCGGTGCCGAAACGGCGCAGCGCCTCGGCATCGCGCGGATAGTCGGCATGGCTGGGGGAAAGGTGCAGCACCAGCTCGGGCGCATCGCCCCATTCGACGGGCGTCAGCGCGTCGTCATAGGCGCGGCCGACGCCCGAGCCGTTCAGCAGCAGGTAGAATTCGGCGAAGGAGGCGATCGCCGTGGCGCAATTGGTGAACACCTCCATGTTGCGCCCGGCCTGGCCGGCATCGCCATGCTGAAGGTGCCGGCCCGAGGTCAGCAGCGCGCCGGTCGCGATGGCGTTGCGCAGCCGCGCCTCCTCGCGCGCCAGCTCCGGACTGGCGCCGAGCAGCCCGACATTGCCCGCCGCCACCCGGTCGGCGACGCGGCCGAAATCCTCCTGGTCCTCGGGGCGGAACACGGTGCGGCGGCCGACCGCGACCCCCATGCCGAGGTCCAGCCGGCGCCCCGGCAGGGGTTTCTCGCCGAAGCCTTCCCCAGGCAGGCGGCCGGTCATCGGCGACAGGGGGAAGGGCTGGCGATAGCCGTCCATGGGATAAGCTCCGGCTTGTCTCGAACTGCCGGCGACGCGAATCGCCGCCGGCCCGACACAAGATATGGTATCCCGGCCGCCTGTCACCTACCCAATATGCTGTGCGCCGATCACGATTTGCGAATCCCTCGCGACTCGCTGCGGCGCTTGAAGACCGCCCTGAACTCGGACCGGTTGAGCACCAGAAGCAGGCCCCCGGCCGCCAGCAGGACCAGCAGCGGCAGCCCCACGCTCATCCACATCGGCTTGGCTCCTTCCTCTTGTTGGGGGAGAACCGGGGGCAGGGGGCAGGGTTGCCCGGGCTGGCCGCGCCGGGCGGCGCTGCTACTCTGGCCGTGTTACCGGCGCGGCCGGGTCGGGCCAGGCAGGGCAGGGGAGGGGGCATGGACGAGATCGACCGCAAGATCCTGGCGCTGCTGCAGCAGGATGCGACGCTCTCCGTCGCCCAGCTGGCCGACCGGGTGGGGCTGTCCACCACCCCCTGCTGGAAGCGGGTGCAGAAGCTGGAGGCCGGCGGCGTCATCACCGGCCGCGTCGCCCTGGTCTCGCCCGAGGCGGTCGGGCTCGGCCTGTCCGTCTTCGTCGCCATCGAGGCGGGCGACCACAGCCAGGCCTGGATGGAGCGCTTCGCCCAGGCGGTCGCCGCCATGCCGGAGGTGATGGAGGCCTACCGCATGGCCGGCGAGGTCGACTACATGCTGCGCGTCGCGGTGACCGACATGGCGGCCTATGACCGCTTCTACAAAAGGCTGATCGCCGCGGTGCAGCCGCGCAACGTCACCTCCCGCTTCGCCATGGAGCGGATGAAGCACAGCACCGCCCTGCCGCTGAACAGCCCGGCCTTCCGGGAGCGCGGCGAGGGGCGGGAATAATCTCCCCCATCCCCGGCGCCGCGCAGGATGACCATGCTGCGTCGCGGGAAAAGTTTGGGAAACACAACTCTTTCGCCGGCCCCCGCCGCTTCATAGCTTTGGCGGACCATGATGATGCCCGGCCCCCCTGCTTCGCCTCCTGGCACCCGCGCCCCGCCGCGCGGCTGTTGTCGGCGCGCCTGACGCCCTGAGCCCGCCGCGCGGGCCCCTTCCGCTCCTCCGCCCCGTTGCAGCCGGCCCGCTTTGGGCCGGGAAGGACAAGCATGCCCGACACCCAGGCGGCACTCGCGCCGCGCGCCCTGATCGAGCGACCCGCAGCACAGGGCTGGCAGCCGCCCCGCCTGGCCCTGCCGCCGAAGCTGCGCCGCTTCCTCTCGCCCCTGGTGCTGGTGCTGCTGTGGCAGGCGGCCAGCATGGCCGGGCTGATCTCGCCGCGCACCTTGGCCGCGCCCAGCACCATCCTGGTCGCCGCCTGGGAGCTGACGCTCTCGGGCGAGCTGCCCTCGCATCTGGCGGTCTCGCTGGGGCGGGTGCTGGCCGGGCTCGGCATCGGGCTCTCGGCCGGCGTCACCCTGGCGCTGGTGGCCGGCCTGTCGCGGCTGGGGGAGGAGATCGTCGACGCGCCGATGCAGATGCTGCGCACCCTGCCCTTCCTGGCGCTGGTGCCGCTTTTCATCCTGTGGTTCGGCATTGGCGAGACGCCGAAGATCGCGCTGGTGGCGCTGGGCGCCGCCTTCCCGGTCTATCTGACGCTGTTCGCCGGCATCCGCGGCGTCGACCCCAAGCTGGCCGAGGCGGGCCGGGTCTTCGGCCTGGACCGGCGCGGGCTGGTGCGCCACGTCATCCTGCCCGGCGCGCTGCCCTCCGCCCTGGTCGGGCTGCGCTACGCCCTCGGCAGCGCCTGGCTCAGCCTGGTGATCGCCGAGCAGATCAATGCCAGCGCCGGCATCGGCTTCCTGATCAATGACGCGCGGGAATTCCTGCGCACCGACATCATCGTCGTCGGCCTGCTGGTCTATGCGCTGCTCGGCCTCGGCGCCGATGCGCTGGTGCGGCTGGTCGAGCGCCGGGCGCTGGCCTGGCGGCCGAGCCTGGTGAAGGGGTGAACGCCATGGCCGATATCGCACCCGCCGCCGCGCCGCTGCGCGTCCGCAACCTGACCCGCCGCTTCGGCGAGAACACCGTGCTGCACGGCCTGGATCTCGATCTGGCGCCGGGCAGCTTCACCGCCCTGCTGGGCCGCAGCGGCTCCGGCAAGAGCACGCTGCTGCGCACCCTGGCGGGCCTCGACCCGGTTCCCGCGGATGCGGTGCTGGATCTGCCGCGCCCGGTCTCCGTCGTGTTCCAGGAGCCGCGCCTGCTGCCCTGGAAGCAGGTCTGGCAGAATGTCGCCCTTGGCCTCTCCGGCCGTGGCGCGCGCGAGCGCGCGGCGGCGGCGCTGCAGGAGGTGGGGCTGGGGCGGCATCTGGAGGCCTTTCCCGCCACCCTCTCCGGCGGCGAGGCGCAGCGCGCCGCTTTGGCGCGTGCCCTGGTGCGCGAGCCGCGGCTGCTGCTGCTGGATGAGCCCTTCGCCGCGCTGGACGCGCTGACGCGGATCCGCATGCACAGCCTGGTGCTGGAGCTGTGGCGCCATCACGGCCCCACCACGCTGATCGTCACCCATGATGTGGACGAGGCGGTGCTGCTGGCCGACCGCGTGCTGGTGCTGGAGGGCGGCCGCATCGCCGCCGACATCGCGGTCGAGTTGCCGCGTCCGCGCCGCCACGCCGACCCCGGTTTCGCCGCGCTGCGCCGGCGGCTGCTGGGCGAACTCGGCGTCGCGCTGGAGGAAGCGGCATGATCGACGGGCTGATCCTGCACCAGGACCCGGTCGCCGCCCTGGTGCGCGGCTTCGCCGAGGGCGCCGCCGCGCATGACCGCGCGGGCAGCTTCCCGCATGAGAATTTTGCCCGGTTGCACCAGGCGGGGCTGCTCGGGCTGACCGCGCCGGTGGAATGGGGCGGCGAGGCGGCGGGGCTGGCGCGCTGCGCCGCGCTGGTCGGCCGCATCGCCGAGGGCTGCCCGGCCACCGCCCTGGTGCTGGCCATGCAGTTCATCCAGCTGCGCCAGATGACGCAGGACCCGGCCTGGCCGGAGGCGCTGCGCGCCCGGCTGGCGCTGGGCGCCGTCGAGCGGGGCGAGCTGGTCAATGCGCTGCGTGTCGAGCCGGAGCTGGGCTCGCCCGCGCGCGGCGGGCTGCCGGCCACGGTGCTGCGCCGCACGGAATCGGGCTGGTCGCTGTCGGGGCGCAAGATCTATTCGACCGGCGCGCCCGGGCTGCGCTGGTACCTGGTCTGGGCCCGCACCGAGGAAGCCAGCCCGCGCATCGGCGCCGTGCTGGTCGATGCCCGCAGCCCCGGCATCCGTATCGAGGAAAGCTGGGACCAGGCGGGGCTGCGCGCCTCCGGCAGCCATGACGTGGTGTTCGAGGAGGTGGCGCTGCCGTCGGATGCCGCGCCCGATCTGCGCGCGCCGTCGGATTGGGCGCGGCCAGGATGCCGGGGCGAATGCCTGGAACACGCTGCTGATCGCAGCACTCTACACCGGCGTGGCGCGCGCCGCGCGGGACTGGCTGCTGGGCTTCCTGCATCGCCGGGTGCCGGCCAGCCTCGGCGCGCCGCTGGCCACTTTGCCGCGCATGCAGGAGGCGGTCGGCCGCATCGAGGGGCTGCTGCTGGCCAATCAGCGCCTGATCGCCTCCGCCGCCGCCGCCGAGGATGCCGGCACGCCGCCCTCGGCGACGGAATCCGCCCTGCTGAAGGCGCTGGCCGCCGAGAACGCCATCACCGTGGTGCAGGAGGCCGTGGCGCTCTGCGGCAACCATGCGCTGGCGCGCAGCAACCCGCTGGAGCGGCATCTGCGCGACGTGCTCTGCGCCCGCATCCACACCCCGCAACAGGACGCCGCCCATCTGCAGGCCGGGCGCCGCGCGCTCGGGCTTGGCTGAGGAGATTTCCATGTCCCAGGACCTCGAATTCATCGGCATGATCCAGCCGCGCGAGCAGTCGGAAATCCATCCGGCGCGCGGCCCCGCCATCGATCCCGGCTATCTGCGCGATTCCGCCCAGGCGCATGATCGCGGCGGCTTCGACCGCATCCTGATCGGCTGGCACAGCAACGGGCCGGATGGGCTGCAGCTGGCGGCCCACGCCGCCGCCTATACCGAGCGCGTCGGCTTCCTCGTCGCGCACCGCCCCGGCTTCCAGGCGCCGACCACGGCGGCGCGGGCCTTCAACACGCTGGACCAGCTCAGCCATGGCCGCGCCGCCATCCATGTGATCTCCGGCGGCGACGACACCGACCAGGCGCGCGATGGCGACTGGCTGGGCAAGGATGACCGCTACGCCCGCACCGACGAATATCTCGACGTGCTGAAGGCGGTGTGGTCGGCCGACCGGCCGGTGGACCATGAGGGCGTCTATTACCGGATCCGCGGCGCCTCGCCCGAGGTGCGCGCGGTGCAGGCGCCGCGCATCCCGATCTATTTCGGCGGCGCGTCGGAGGCGGCGCTGCGCGTCGCCGGGCGGCATGCCGATGTCTATGCGCTGTGGGGCGAGACCCAGGCGCAGGTGCGCGAGATCGTGGCGCGGGTGCGCACCGAGGCGGCGCGGCATGGGCGGGAGGTGCGCTTCAGCCTGTCCTTCCGCCCGATCCTGGCCGCGACCGAAAGCGCCGCCTGGGAGAAGGCGGAGCGCATCCTGCACCGTATCCGCGCCGTGCGTGGCCAGGCGGCGCTCGGCCCGAACAGCGCCGCGCCGCAGAATGCCGGTTCGCAGCGCCTGCTGCAGGCCGCCGCGCTGGGCGACCGGCCGGAGGGCCGCCTCTACACCGCCATCGCGCGGGAGACGGGGGCGCGCGGCAACACCACCGCCCTGGTCGGCACGCCGGAGCAGGTGGCGGAGGCCTTCCTCGAGTATCACGCGCTGGGCGTCAGCACCTTCCTGATCCGCGGCTTCGACCCGCTGGAGGATGCGGTGGAGTACGGCCAGAGCCTGCTGCCGGCGACGCGCCGGCTGCTGGCCGGGAAGCTGGCCGCGCGCCAGGGCGTGCCGGCATGAGCGTGATCCTGCAACGCCGCGCGCTGCTGCTGGCGGCGGGGGCGGCCCTCGCCATGCCGCGCATCCTGCGCGCCCAGGCGCCGCTGCGGGTGGGCGACCAGCGCGGCAATGCGCGGGCGGTGATGCAGGCCGCCGGCGTGCTCGACGGCGTCGAGGGCCGCTACGCCTGGAGCGAATTCCCCGCCGCCGCGCCGCTGGTGGAGGCGTTGAATGCGGGCGCCATCGACACGGGTCTGGTGGGGGATGCGCCCTTCACCTTCGGCGCCGCCGCCGGCGTGCCGGCTAAGGCGATTGCTGCGACGCGGCAGAACCAGGATGGGCTCGCGATTCTGGTGCCGAAGGACAGCGCGGTGCGCAGCCTGCAGGATCTGGCGGGCAAGCGCATCGCCACGGGGCGCGGCTCGATCGGGCACCAGCTGGTGCTGGCGGCGCTGGAGGCGGCGAAGCTGCCGCATGATGCGGTGCGGCTGGTCTTCCTGCTGCCGGCCGATGCCAAGGCGGCCTATAGCAGCGGCGCGGTCGAGGCCTGGTCCACCTGGGAACCCTATGTGTCGCAGGAGGAGGTTCTCGCCGGCTCGCGGCGCATCGTCGATGGCAATGGTATCACGCCGGGCCTGAGCTTCCAGGCGGCGCGGGATGATGCGATCGCCTCGCGCCGGCCGGAGCTGGAGGATTTCGTGCGTCGTTTGACCGTGGCGCGGCGCTGGGCCAACGAGAACATCCCGGCCTATGCCAAGAGCTGGTCGGCGCTGATGAATGTGCCGGAGCCGGTGGCCGTGCAGTGGTTCACGCGCGCCCGCACGCGGGTGGTGCCGATCGACGATGCCGTTGTGCGCGACGAGCAGGGCAATATCGATCTGTACAGCCGAGCCGGGCTGGTGCGCCGCCGCATCCAGGCCGAGGATATTCTTGATCGTAGCTTCACGCCCGTCATCCAGGGCGCCTAACTGACAGAAAAAGATGATGGGGGCCCGGGGGAAGAATTCCTTCTTCCCCCGGACTTTTTTCTGTTCAGCGCAGCGTCGGATCCAGCCTATCGCGCAGCCAGTCGCCCAGCAGGCTGACGGAGAGGGTGGTCAGCACGATGACGCAGGAGGGCGAGAGCAGGATCCAGGGCGCGCGCGTCAGGTATTCCCGCCCATAGCCCACCATGTTGCCGAGCGAGGTCATGGGCGGCTGCACGCCGAGGCCGAGGAAGGACAGGCCGCTTTCCAGCAGGATGATCTCGGGGAAGGCCAGCGTCATGGAGACGATCAGCGTCGCCGCGATGTTGGGCAGGACGTGGCGCGCATAGACCCGCCAGGGCGAGGCGCCGAGCTGCTGCACCGCCGCCGCATAGCCCTGCGCGCCGGCGCTGATGGCGAGGCCACGGGCGATGCGGGCGTAGCGTTCCCAGCCATGCAGGCCGAGCAGGCAGACGAACAGCACCAGCGAATTGCCGAAGAAGGCCAGCACCGACAGCGCCAGGATCATGAAGGGCATGGCGGCCTGGAAGTCGACCAAAGCGAGGACCGCCTGTTCCACCAGCCCGCGGAAATGCGCGGCGAGGAAGCCCAGCACCACGCCCAGCACGGCGGCGATGATGGCGGCGCCGAAGGCGATCAGCAGCGACATGCGGATCGACCAGATCAGCCGGCTGAGCACGTCGCGGCCGAGCTCGTCGGTGCCGAGCGGGTGCGCCCAGCTGCCGCCCATGAAGACCGGCGGGGAGAGGCGGCTGCGCAGATCGAGCGCGGTGATGGAATAGGGCGTGATCCAGTCGGCCAGCAGGGCGATGGCCAGCATCAGCAGGATCCAGCCGAGCGCGAAGATCACCAGCGGCGGCAGGCCCTGGCCTTTCCGCTTCGGGGCGGCGATGGGGGTGGCCGGCAGCTCGGCGGGCCGTTCGGCGGTGGCCGACATGTCAGGCGCCTCCCTTGGCGGCGGAGCGCAGGCGCGGGTCGAGCACGCCATAGAGCAGATCAACCATGAGGTTGGAGACGATCATGGTCGCGGCCACCAGCAGCAGGATGCATTGCACGACGGCCAGGTCGCGATTGGCGACGGCGACCACCAGCAGCCGGCCGACGCCGGGCCAGGAGAAGACGCTTTCCACCACCACGGCGCCGGCCAGCACGCTGCCGATCATGAAGCCGATGATGGTGACGGTGGGGATGGCGGCGTTGGGCAGGGCATGGCGGCGCACCGCGGCGTGCCAGGGCACGCCCTTGGCGAGTGCGGTGCGCATATAGGGCTGGCCCAGCACCTCCAGCATGGCGGAGCGGGTGAAGCGCGCGAGCACCGCAGCACCCCCGAAGCCCATGGTGACGATGGGCAGGATGGCGTGGCGCCAGCTATCCTGCCCGCCCGAGGGCAGCCAGCCCAGCTGCACGGCGAAGAGCAGCACCAGCAGCAGGCCGAGCACGAAGGAGGGCACGGTGAAGCCGGCGACCGCCAGCAGCATCACCGCGCGGTCGATCGCCGAATTCCGGTGCAGGGCGGCATAGATGCCGGCCGGCACGCCGAGGCCGATCTTGATGGCCAGCGCCGGCAGGGTGAGGGCCAGCGTCGCCGGGATGCGCTCGGCCACCAGGCTGATGGCGCTGCGGCCGCTGCGCATCGACATGCCGAGATCGCCCTGCAGGATGGCGGTGAAGTAGCGCAGATACTGCACCCAGATCGGGTCATCGAGGCCCCAGGCGCGGCGGAAGGCGGCGATGGCCTCGGGCGGCGCGTCGGCCGACATGATCAGCAGCGCCGGGTCGCCGGAGAGGCGCAGCACGACAAAGGCGAAGCTGACCACCAGCACCAGCGTCAGCAGCGCGCGGGAGAGGCGCAGGCCCAGGAAACGCAGCATGGCTCAGGCCGCTTTCTGCACGGGGGAGGGGAGGCCGCTGCCCGGTGCCATCTCGCCCTGCGCCACATGGCAGGCGACCAGCCGGCCATCGCCGCGCGGCTTCAGCGCCGGGCTCTCGGCGGCGCAGCGCGGCCCGGCGACGGGGCAGCGCGGGTGGAAGGCGCAGCCGGCGGGGCGGGAGGCCGGGTTGGGCGGGTCGCCCTGCAGCACGATGCGCCGTCCCCGCCGCGCGGGATCCGGAATGGCCGAGACCAGGGCCTGGGCGTAAGGGTGCGCCGGGTCGTGCAGCACCGCGTCGGGCTCGCCTTCCTCGACGATGCGGCCGAGATACATCACCGCGACGCGGTGGCTCATCTGCCGCACGGCGCGAAGGTCGTGGCTGATGAACAGCAGCGCGACGCCGCGGCTTTCCTGGATCTCGGAGAGCAGGTTCATCACCTGCGCCTGGATCGAGACGTCGAGGGCGCTGATCGGCTCGTCGCAGACCAGCAGCGCGGGGTCGGTGGCCAGGGCGCGGGCCAGCACGGCGCGCTGGCGCTGGCCGCCGGAGAGCTCATGCGGATAGCGATCGCCCTGGTCGGGGCGCAGGCCGACGCCGCGCAGCAGCTCCGCCACGCGCTCGGCGCCGGCGGGAAGGTTGTGGATCGCCAGCGGCTCGGCCACCTGGGCGCCGATGGTCAGGCGGCGGTCCAGCGCGCCCAGCGGGTCCTGATAGACCATCTGCATGCGGGCCCGCTGCGCCCGCCAGGGCCGGCTGGCGGGGGTCGGCATCGGCGCGCCCCCGAAGCGCACGCTGCCCTCGTCGGGCATCTCCAGCCCCAGCACCATGCGGCCTGTGGTGGATTTGCCGCAGCCGGATTCGCCCACCAGGCCCAGGGTGCGGCCGCGCTCCAGGGTGAGGGAGACACCATCGACGGCGCGCAGCTCGACGGAATGGCCGAGCCAGCCGCGCCGCTGGTGGTAGCGGCGCACCAGGCCCTCGGCCTGCAACAGGGGGGCGGTCATGCCGGCAGCAGCTCCGGGCGGGGGGCGGTGGCCGGCACCGGGCGGCTGGGCTGGAAACAGGCGGCGCGGTGATGGGGCGCGAGGTCCTCCAGCGCCGGGGTCGCGGCCTCGCAGGCGGCGCTGGCGCGCGGGCAGCGGGGGGCGAAGGCGCAGCCCGGCGGCATCGCCCAGGGCTCCGGCACGCCGCCCGGAATGGCGGCAAGTTTCCGGCGGGGCCCATGCATCGGCGGCAAGGCCGAGAGCAGGCCTTGGGCATAGGGATGCGCCGGCTGCGCGAACAGCAGCTCGGCCCGCGTCTCCTCGACGATGCGGCCGGCATACATGACGCAGACCCGCTCGCAGGTCTCGGCAACGACGCCGAGATCATGGCTGACGAGGACCAGCGCCATGCCGGTGTCGCGGCGGATTTCTGCCAGAAGCTCGAGGATCTGCGCCTGGATGGTGACGTCGAGCGCGGTGGTGGGCTCGTCCGCCACCAGCAGCTCGGGCTGGCCGGCCAGCGCCATGGCGATCATCACGCGCTGGTTCTGCCCGCCGGAGAGCTCATGCGGATAGGCCTCCAGCCGCCGCTTCGCATCCGGCATGCCGACGCGGTCCAGCAGGCGCCGCGCCTCCTCCCGGGCCGCGGCACCGGTCAGGCCGCGATGCAGCGCCAGCGCCTCGGTGATCTGGCGGCCGATGCGGTGCACCGGGTTCAGGCTGCTGGCCGGATCCTGGAAGATCATGGCGATGCGCCCGCCGCGCACCGCATCCAGCCGGGAGGCGGGGGCGCCGAGCAGCTCCTCGCCCCCGAGCGTCACGCTGCCGGTGACCCTGGCCTTGCCGGGCAGCAGGCCGAGCGCCGCCAGCCAGGTGACCGACTTGCCGCAGCCGGATTCGCCCACCAGCGCCAGGCTCTCGCCCGGGCGGATGGCCAGATCCACGCCGCGCAGCGCCGGCACGCCGTCGAAGGCGACGCGCAGGTCGCGCAGCTCGACCAGGGTCTCCGTCATGCTCAGCCCTTCCAGTTGTTCGCGCGGAACTCCATGGCGAAGGCGGGGGCCGCCTTCCACGGTGTGCCGCGGCGCATCGCGGTGAAGGTCGCGTTCTGGTGCAGCACGGTGTAGGCGGGGTCCTCGCGCTCGCAGATCTCCAGCATGCGGCGGAAGGCCTGCTTGCGGCGCGCGCGGTCGGTCGAGGTCTCCAGCTCCACCGAGAGGCGGTTCATCTCCTCATTGCTCCACTCGCCCACCTGCTGCTGCTGGCCGTTCGGCCCGTGCTGGTTGACGATGGAGGAGACGGGATCGTTGAAGGGCGCGCTGTTCGACCAGTCGCGCACCGCTCGGCCCGGCTCGCGGGAGAGGATCTGCGACCAGTTCTCCTTCATCTCGATCTGCACATTCAGCCCGACCTGCTTCCACATCTCGACCAGGATCTGCGCCGTCGGCGTCTGGTTGGTGTAGTAGTTGTTCAGCAGGCGATAGGGGATCGGGTCGCCCTTGTAGTTCGCCTCGCGCAGCAGGCGCTGCGCCTCCGCCGGATCGTATTTCGGCACGTCCCAGTCGCTGACGAACATGTCGCCATAGTAGTCCCATTGCAGCCCCTTCGGCACGACGGTGCGGCCGGCCCAGAGGCTCTCCACGATCGCCTGGCGGTCGATCGCATGGGTGAAGGCGCGGCGCACGCGCGGATCGACCAGCTGCGGGTGGTTCTTGTCGAAGCAGGTCAGGCGATGGTTCAGGATGGTGCCGCCCTGCACCTCATAGCGCCGGTCGCGCTCGATATCGGCGATCTGGTCGGGCGGGATGTCGCAGGCGAACTGCACCTCGCCCGAGCGCAGCATGTTGATGCGCGCCGAGACCTCCGGCACCTCGATGAAGCGGATTTCCTTCAGCGGCGGGCGGCCGCCCCAGTATTCATCATGCGCCACCAGGCGCAGCGACTGGTCGGGGCGGAACTCGGCCACCTTGTAGGGTCCGGTCAGGATCGGCTTGCGCGCCCAGTCGAACCAGGTCTCGCTCTCGATATAGCCGCGCTTGCTGATGATCTGCGCGCCATAGCGCGACAGGCGGCCCTCCAGCGTCACATCCGGCGTGGCGTTGTGGAAGCGCACCGTGTAGCGGTCGACGATCTCGACCCGCTCCAGCGCCGGGAAGGAACGGCGGGCCACCGCCGGCACCTCGGGCGGCAGATCGCGGCCGGCACGCGTCGGGATGCGCTCGCCGCTGACCTGGATGGTGCGCCCCTGCGCGGTCGGCGCGGTGTCGCCGAACATGCGCTCCGGCCCGAAGGTGAAGGCCACATCCTCGGCCGTCATCTCATCGCCATTGTGGAACTTCACGCCGCGGCGCAGCGTCATCTCGATGGCGCTGTCGCTGAGGCGGCGCCATTCGGTCGCCAGCTCCGGCACCGCCTTCAGCCCGCCCAGCCAGTCGCGGCCGATCAGCCCCTCCCAGAGGGAGGAGAACAGCACGCGCTCGCCGACATTGGACTGCTCACGCAGCACCTCCAGCGTGTTGGAGTTGCTGACCTTCTGCACCGCGATAGTGATGGAAGGCCGGTTGTCCGCCTGCGCGATGGCGAAGCGGGGCAGGGCGGCGGCACCCAGCGCCCCACCGGCGCCGAGCAGCAGGGAACGACGGTTGGCAATCATCGGCTGCGCTCCTCAAGGCCACCGGGGGTGGCGCGGAAATGGGTCAGGGTGCGTTCGGCATGGCGCATGCGGTGCGACAGCGCCTTCTGCGCGTAGCGCGCCAGCACCTCGGCATGGGCCTGGTCCTGCGCGAGGTTCTCGAACTGGTTGGGGTCGCGCCGCAGGTCGAAGAGCAGCGCCGGCAGGCCGGAGAAATGGACGTATTTCCACTCCTCATCCTGCACGACGCAGAGCGAGGCATCGTCCATGCCGAGGCCGAGCGCACTCTCCGGCTGCGAGTAATGGATGTCGCGGAAATCGTATTCGTAGAAGAGATGCTCGCGCCAATCGGCGGGTTTTTCGCCGTTCACCAGCGGCAGGACGGAGCGGCCATCGCAGGCGCGCGGCGCCTCGCCGCCCAGCCATTCCAGGATGGTCGGCAGCACATCGACGCTTTCGGTGAAGGCGCTCTCGATCCGCCCGGCGCCCTCGCGCCGCTCCGGGTCCTTCACCACCAGCGGGATGCGGAAGCTCTCATCATGATAGCCGATCTTGCCGAGCAGATAATGGTCGCCCAGCTGCTCGCCATGGTCGGAGGTGAAGATGATCAGCGTGTCATCCCACTGCCCGGTCTCGTCGAGATGCTCGAAGACCTTGCCGAGTGCGTCATCGACCTCGGTGATCAGGCCGGAATAGGTGGCGCGCATCTGGCGGATGGCGGCCTCGTCCATCTCGGTCGCGGCACCGCCGGCGCCGTGGAAGAAGGAGCCCTGGCTGATGCCGCGCAGGTAGAAATCCAGCAGCGGGTGCTGCGCCGCCTCCTCCTGCCAGCTCGGGCGGCGCTGGATCGCCGGCATCTCGGCCGGCGAATACATGGTGTTGTAGGGCTCGGAGGCGATGAAGGGCGGGTGCGGCCGCCAATAGCCCAGATGCAGGAACCAGGGCTTGTCGCCCTTGCCCTTGAGATAGGTGAGCGCCCGCTCGGGTGAAATAGGCGGTGTCCGACAACTCGGCGGGGATCCGGCTGGGGCGGTCGGTGGCACCCGGCACCGAATCCTCGCCCTCCGGCAGCCAGATGTTTTCCCGCTTCTCCGGCAGTGCGTAGCCCTTCTGGGCCAGCCAGCCGAAATAGCCGTCCATGCTGGGCTCGAAGGCGCCGACGGCGCGGAAGCCCTCCATCAGATCGCCCAGCGTGGTGAAGCGCGGGTCGCGGGAAGAGGTGGTGCGCGGATCGGGCGTCGAGGTGGTGTAGCCGATCAGCGCCGGGTCATAGCCGATCTGCCGCAGCGCCTTGCCGAGATTCATGTGGCGCGCATCCAGCGGCACGGTGTTCTGCACCGCCCGGTGGTTCATCAGATACAGCCCGGTCAGCAGGCTGGCGCGCGCCGGGCCGCAGGGCACGGTGGTGGTGACATGGTTGCGGAAGGTCACGCCCTCGCGGCACAGCCGGTCCAGATTCGGCGTGCGCAGGAAGCCGGCGCCCAGGGGCGGGGACGAAATCCGCCCGCCATTGATCGACAACGATGAGAAGAACATTCTTGCGGCGCGCCATGTCAGCCTTGTCCGGATGGGCGATGATGGCGCGACCGCTTAGACCCGGCCCGGGACAGGGCGATGACGGATCTGTTGCCTTGCCGTGACACCGGGCCCGGAACCGGTGCGGCCCCGGGCGCTTGACGAATGCACGCGCGGGGACGACACAATAAGAGATTGCACGCAGCCAGCGGGAGGATTGCCATGCCGCATGACGGCCACCATCACGAGACGCTGCCGCCCTCCATCCCGGAGGATGGCTGGAAGCACAGCGGCGTGCGGGTCATCCCGGCCGGCAGCCTGGACCCCAACACCGCCAGCACCCCCGGCATGAACCGCGCCGCGGCGATCAACGCCGCCCGCGTCGGCGCGCAGAAGATCTGGGCTGGCACGGTTCACATCCATGCCAATGCCAAGACCGGGGCGCATCACCACGGCCCGCTGGAAAGCGTGATCTATGTCGTGCGCGGCCGCGCCCGCATGCGCTGGGGCGAGAAGCTGGAATTCGTGGCCGAGGCCGGGCCGGGCGATTTCATCTACGTGCCGCCCTATGTGCCGCACCAGGAGATCAACGCCTCCTCCGACGAGACGCTGGAATGCGTGCTCGTGCGCAGCGACAATGAGGCGGTGGTGGTGAATCTCGACATCGAGCCGGTGGAGAAGCCGGAGGACGTCGCCTGGGTCGACCCGATCCACAAGGCGCCCTGAGGGGCCGGCGCGGTGTTGTGGTTGCCGCGCCCGGCGCGGCGCCACACATTCGGATCATGACGCCCAAGATCACCACCCTGACCCTGAACCCGACCATCGACCTGGCCTGCGAGGCCCCGGAGGTGCGTCCCGTCCGCAAGATCCGCACCACCGGGGAGCGCGCCGATCCCGGCGGCGGCGGCGTCAACGTCGCCCGCGTGGTGCAGGAGCTGGGCGGCGAGGTCGAGGCGGTGATCCTGGCCGGCGGCGTCACCGGCCATTTCCTCGAGGAGCTGCTGGACGAGATCGGCCTGAAGCGGCGCAGCGTGCCGATCGCCGGCCGCACCCGCATCAGCCAGACCGTGCTCGATCGCAGCCGCGGCGAGGAGTTCCGCTTCGTCGCCGAGGGCCCCGAGGTGAGCGAGGCCGAGTGGCATTCGGCCCTTTCCCTGCTGGAGACGCTGCCCGCGGGCAGCTGGCTGGTGGCCAGCGGCAGCCTGCCGCGCGGCGTGCCGGAGGATTTTTACGCCCGTGTCGCCAGCGTCGCCCAGGCGCGCGGGCTGCACTGGGTGCTGGACAGTTCCGGCCCCGCCCTTGCCGCCGGCGCCGGCCATGGCGCCGAGCTGATCAAGCCCAGCCAGGGCGAGTTCGAGGCGCTGGTCGGCCGCTCGCTGCGCGCCCCCGGCGCGCTGGAGGCGGCGGCGCGCGAGGCCGTCGCCCAGGGCCTGGCGAAGCGCCTGGCGGTGACGCTGGGGCATGAGGGGGCGCTGCTGGCGACGGCGGCGGGCACGCTGCGCCTGCCGGCCCTGCCGGTCGAGGTGCGCGGCGCGGTCGGCGCCGGCGACAGCTTCGTCGCCGCCATGACCCTCGCCCTGGCGCGCGGCGCCAGCGACGAGGACGCCTTTGCCTGGGGCATGGCGGCGGGTGCGGCCGCTGTCTCCAATGCCGGCACCGCCCACCCGACCCGGGCCGAGGTGGAGCAGCTGCGGTCCCGGCTGGAGCCGGGCCGGCTCGGCTGAGGGGGATTGGCAAAGCTTGCTTCGCAGCGCACACGGTTTCGTGTAATCAGCCTGTCCCGCCGGCGCGGAGAACCGCGCCGGCGGCCCGACCATCCCCTCCCCCTTTCCCCCCAGGACCGTTCCGTGCGGTTTCTCAACGCCTTGCTGCGGCGCAACACCGCCTTGCCGCCAGCGGCCGGGGCGGCGGCGCCGGATCCGGCCCTGGCCGGCGACGCCGTCGCGGCCATCGCCGAGCGCGACCGGCTGCGCGCCATGCTCGACACCAATTCCGACTGGATCTGGGAGGTGGATGCCGAGGGCCGCTACACCTTCGCCTCCGCCCATATCGAGGCGCTGCTGGGCTACCGCCCCGAGGAGGTGCTGGGCCGCACCCCCTTCGACCTGATGCCGCCGGAGGAGGCGGCGCGCATCGGCACCATCTTCGCCGGCATCGCCGCGCGCAAGGCGCCCTTTTCCGGCCTGCTGAACCGCAACCGCCACGCCGATGGCCGCATCATCGTGCTGGAGACCAGCGGCGTGCCGCTGCTGGCCGAGGATGGCAGGCTGCTCGGCTATCGCGGCGTCGACCGCGACGTCACCGAGCGCGAGGCGCGCACGGCGCAGATCGCCTGGGCGGCGCGGCATGATTCGCTGACCGGCCTGGCCAACCGCACCGAGTTCCAGGCGCGGCTGGAGGAAAGGCTGGCCCAGGGGGAGGCCACCGGGCTGCTGCTGCTCGACCTCGACTTCTTCAAGGAGGTGAACGACCAGCTCGGCCATGCCAGCGGCGACGTGCTGCTGCGCCAGGTGGCGCAGCGGCTCGACCGGCTGCTGCCGGAGGGGAGCCTGGGCGCGCGGCTCGGCGGCGATGAATTCGCGGCGCTGCTGGCGGCGGGGCCGGAGCAGGCCCAGGCCCTGGCGCAGCATCTGTCCGGGGCGCTGTGTGAACCTTACCAGCTCGAGGGGCGCAGCGCGGTGATCGGCGTCAGCTGCGGCCTGGCCCTGGCGCCGCGCCATGCCGGCGCCGTCTCCGCCCTGCTGCGCTGCGCCGACCTGGCGCTGTACCAGGCCAAGCAGGAAGGGCGCGGCCATGTCTGCCTCTACGGCCCGCAGCTGGAGGCGCGGCAGCGCACCGATGAGGGGCTGGAGGCGGCGCTGCGCCGCGCCATCGCGCAGGAGGACATCTCCCTCTGCTACCGGCCGCTGCGCGATCTGGCCGATGGCCGGGTGCGGGGCTGCTTCGCCGAGCCCGGCTGGTGGCACCCGGTGCAGGGCGCCATGCCCGCCGAGGCCTTTCTGGGCCTGGCCGACCGCACCGGGCTGGTGCTGCCGCTCGGCGCCCAGCTGCTGCGCCGCGCCTGCCGCGCCGCCCGCGACTGGCCGGCGGAGTGGCGCCTGACCCTGCCGGTGACCGCCGTGCAGCTGCGCGACCCGAGCTTCCCCGCCCTGGTGCAGCAGGTGCTGCAGGAGACCGGCCTGCCGCCGGCGCGGCTGGAGATGGCGGTGAGCGAGGCCTCGCTCGGCCAGGGGGCCGGCCCGCTGCCGCGCGCCCTGCGCAAGCTGCGCGAACTCGGCATCGGCCTGGCGCTGGACCGCTTCGGCGAGGGCGCGGTGTCGCTCGGCCTGCTGCAGCGCTTCCGCTTCGACCGGCTGCGCCTGGCCCCCGCCCTGACCGAGGCGCTGCCGCGCGAGCCGGAGGCCGGCATGGTCGCCGCCATCCTGCTGCTGGCCGGGCGGCTCGGCGCGCGGGTGACAGCGCTGGGCACGCTCGGCGCGCCGCAGCGCGCCGCGCTGCACGCGCTGGGCTGCCAGGAGGAGCAGGACACGGCCGCCGCGGAGGTGCCGCCGGGCTGAGCGCTCAGCCGATCTGCAGCACCGCCTGCACCCCGCCGGAGCGGCCGAGCACATGCATCGCCACCTCGCCATCGACGCGCTGGAAGGCGATGTCGAGATGCCCTTCGCCCAGCCGCAGATTGTGCAGGCTCAGCCCGTGCAGGAAGCGCGGCAGCACCGGCTGGTCGAACTCCACCCGGCCGCGCGCCGGGTCGAAGCCGAGGCCGATGCAGGCGCGCAGCAGGGCGAAGGGGGTGGAGGCGGCCCAGGCCTGGGGCGAGCAGGCCACCGGGTAGAGCACCGGCCCCTGGCCGCGGCGGCGCGGGAAGCCGCAGAACAGCTCCGGCAGGCGGCGCTGGTCGGAGGCCGTGGCGGCGTCGAAGATGGCGCCGAACACCTGGGACGCGGCCTCGCGCAGCCCGTAGCGGGCGAAGCCCTCGGCGATCAGCGCGTTGTCGTGCGGCCAGACCGAGCCATTGTGGTAGCTCATCGGATTGTAGCGCGCCTCGCCCGAGGCGATGGTGCGGATGCCCCAGCCGGTAAAGAAGGAAGGGTCGAGCAGGGTGTGCGCCAGCTGTGCCGCCCGCTCCGGCAGGGCGATGCCGGCGAACAGCGCATGCCCGGCATTGGAGGCGCGCACCCGGCAGGGCCGCTTCTGCCCGTCCAGCGCCAGCACATAGGTGCCGAGCGCCTCGTCCCAGAAGGCGGCGTCGAAGGCCAGGCGCAGCGAGGCGGCGCGCGCCTCGTACTCCGCCGCGCGCGCCGGCTCGCCCAGGGCGCGCAGGATGCGCGCGGCGGCCTGCCAGGCGGCATAGGCATAGGCCTGCAGCTCGACCAGCGCGATCGGCCCCTCGGCGATCGTGCCATCGGCATGGAAGATGGCGTCGTGGCTGTCCTTCCAGCCCTGGTTCAGCAGCCCGTCCGGGCGCTTGCGGCGATATTCCTGGAAGCCGTCGCCATCGGCGTCGCCCTCCGTCTCGATCCAGCGCAGCGCCGCCTCGATATTCGGCCAGAGCCGGCGCAGCGTGGCCAGGTCGCCGCTGCGGTCGAGATAGGCGCCGGCCAGCATGACGAAGAGCGGCGTGGCATCGGCGCTGCCATAGTAGCGGCGGAACGGCACCTCGCCGAGCAGCGCCATCTCGCCCTGGCGGGTCTCGTGCAGGATCTTGCCCGGCTCGGCATCGGTGGCCGGGTCATGCGCCGTCGCCTGGTTCTCGGCCAGGAAGCCCAGCACGCCGCGGGCGATGGCCGGGTCGTACCAGAGCATGTGCCAGGCGGTGATCAGCGCGTCGCGGCCGAAGGCGGTGCTGTACCAGGGGATGCCGGCATAGGGGTAGGGGCCGTGCGGCGTCTCGGTCAGCAGCATGGTCAGGTCGGCGGCGGCGCGGCGCATCGCCTCGTTGAAGATGTCGTTGCTGCTGCTGACATGCGCCCGGCGCGAGGCCTGCTGCCGCAGCCAGCGCCGCCCGGCGCGCAGCGCCTGGCCGAAGCCCAGGCGCGGCCGGCAATCGGGCTCGGCCGGCGGGTTGCAGGCGATCTCGACGAACAGGGCGCAGCGGCCGCGCGCCGGCAGGGTCAGCTCCCACACCGCGCGATGCCCGTCGAGCAGCGCCGGGGCCGGGTCGAAGCGCAGCCGGGTGCGGCGCAGCGTGCCGTCCAGCCCGGTATAGGCCAGCTGCACCGCATCGGCGCCGAGGCTGGGCGCGTGCAGCGTGCCGCGGCGGGCGCGGCGGGCGCCGCGCGCCTCGAACAGATCGGCGAAATCGGCGGCGAAGCGCAGCTCCAACCGGATACGGTGCGGCCTGTCGTCGAAATTGCGGATCGCCAGCCGCTCATACCAGGTGCCCTGCCAGAGGAACCGGCTGCGGCGCAGATGCAGCATGTCCTCCGGCACGGTGTCGGCCGGCGGGCGCTGCTCCGGCGCCGCGCTGGCCGCCGGCGGCAGCGCCGCATTGGTCAGGTCGCAGCTCAGCGCGGCATTGTTCTGCAGCAGCGCGGCGGAGAGCAGCAGCGGCCGCTGCCCGTTCAGCCACAGGCTGAAGCGCGACAGATGCCGCGTGTCGCCGTGATACAGCCCCTCCGCGCCTCCGGTCAGCTCGCCGGCATGGTCGGCCAGGGCGAAGCTGTCGCCATGCTTCAAGGTGGTCGAATGGCCCTGCTGCAGCGCCGTGGTGGCGCTGGCGGGCAGCTCGTCATGCTCGGGAAGCGTGGAAGGCAGGTCCATGGGGCGGGCCGATCCTGTCAGGGCGGCACCGGGCGGGCAGGCAGCGGCCTGTCGCACGGGGCCGGCTTTGCTTATCCCTCGGCATGGGTGAGCGCTTGGTCAAGGGCCGGCATGGTATCGCCACCCTGCGAAACATGACATGGCCTTCATATATTTGATCTGGGTCAAGGCCGCTGGCCGGCCCGGCCGGCATCCTGGCCCTCCTGGAATCAACCGGGATGAAGGAGGACGCCATGCAGGTTCAGGACGTGATGACCCGGGCGGTGCTGACCGTGCCGCCCACCACCCCGGTGGCCACGCTGGCCGCGCTCTTCGCCGAGCGGGGGGTCTCCGGCGTGCCGGTGACGGATGGCGAGGGCCGGCTGCTCGGCCTGGTCACCGAGGGCGACATGCTGCGCCGCCTGGCCGCGCCGGCCGGGCGGCCGCGCCCCTGGTACCAGCGCCTGCTGGACAGCGCGCCGCGCCAGGCGGAGGAGTTCGCCCGCATCCATGGCCGCCACGCCCAGGATGTGATGAGCACGGAGCTGGTCACCGCCACGCCGGAGATGCCGGTGGAGGAGGCGGCCGCGCTGCTGGAGCGGCACCGCATCCGCCGCCTGCCGGTGCTGCGCGACGGGCGGCTGGCCGGGCTGCTGTCGCGCGCCGACCTGATGCGCGCCATGCTGGCGCCGCCGGCCAGTGCGGCGGCCGACACGCCGGATGAGGAGATCCGCGCCCGCATCAGCAAGGCGCTGTGGCAGCAGCCCTGGGTCGATGCCTTCTATGTCTTCGCGACGGTGGAGCGCGGCATCGTCACCTTCCACGGCTTCTGCCGCTCGCCGGCGGTGGAGCGGGCGCTGCGCGTGCTGGCCGAGGGCGTGCCCGGGGTGCGCGGGGTGAAGCTGGAGCTGAGCCCGTCCCCCGCCCTGCTGCCGGCCGATTGAAACGGCGCGCAAGAACCTGTTTCTGAAGCTTTCAGACTCTGCCGCGGTGCCCGCAAGGGTGCCGCGGCCGCCTGGATTCCCCGCGCCCGTTAACCGCGCCTGTGGATTCTTCGTGACACTCTGTCGCGGAAAGACCCCGGGCTTGCCAGATTCCCGCCCGTTTTCGCTGGCCTAATGATATCACGAAAACGCGAGACTAAAGATCTCGCGGGGGGAAGCGCAAAGCCGCAGGAGGAATAGCGGATGGTAGCGGGGGCCGATTGGTGGCGTGGCGCGGTGTTGTACCAGGTGTATCCGCGCAGTTTCGCCGATAGCGACGGCGATGGCATCGGCGATCTGAAGGGGATCGAGGCGCGGCTCGAGCATATCGCCCGCCTTGGCGTCGATGCGGTCTGGATCTGCCCCTTCTACGCCTCGCCGGGGCGCGATTTCGGCTATGACGTGTCCGACCATCTGGCGGTGGACCCGCTCTTCGGCAGCCTCGAGGATGTCGACCGGCTGCTGGAGCGCGCCCATGCGCTGGGGCTGAAGGTGCTGGTGGATCTGGTGGGCGGCCATACCTCGGACGCGCATCCCTGGTTCCGCCGCAGCCGCACCGGGCATGAGGCGCCGGAGGCCGATTGGTATGTCTGGGCCGATCCGAGCCCGGATGGCACCCCGCCCAACAACTGGCTGAGCGTCTTCGGCGGCTCCGCCTGGAGCTGGGAGCCGCGCCGGCGGCAATACTACCTGCACCATTTCCTCTCCAGCCAGCCCAGCCTGAACCTGGCCAACCCGGCGGCGCTGGAGGCGCTGCTGGCGGTGGGCGAGTTCTGGCTGAAGCGCGGCGTCGACGGCTTCCGCCTGGATGCGGTGGATTTCCTGGCGCATGACCCGGAGCTGCGCAGCAATGCCGCGCGCCCCGCGCCGGGGGGCGCGGTGCCGGCCAAGCTGTTCGGCCTGCAATGGCACCAGCACGACATGATGCATCCGCAGATCCTCGAGATCCTGCGTCGCATCCGCGCGCTGACCGACCGCTATGGCGCGGTGACGCTGGGCGAGGTCTCCAGCCAGGACGGCGCCTTCGAGCGCGTGCTGCGCTACAGCAGCGGCGAGGAGCTGCTGCACATGGCCTATACGCTGCGCCCGCTGCGCGGCGGCTTCGACCATGCGGCGGTGCGCAGCCTGCTGGAGGCGGCGGAAGGCGGCACGGAGCGCGAGGGCTGGCCCTGCTGGTCCTTCTCCAATCATGATGTCGAGCGGGCGGTGACGCGCTGGAACCCGGCCGGGCGGGAGGCACCGGCCGATCCGCGCTTCGCCCGGCTGCTGGCGTCGCTGCTGCTGTCGCTGCGCGGCAGCGTCTGCCTCTACCAGGGGGAGGAGCTGGGCCTGCCCGAGGCCGAGCTGACGCTGGCCCAGGTGCGCGACCCCTTCGGCCTGACCTATTGGCCGGAATTCAAGGGCCGCGATGGCAGCCGCACCCCGATGCCCTGGGCGGGCGGGGCGCCGCAGGCCGGCTTCTCCAGCGGTGAGCCCTGGCTGCCGGTGCCGGCCGCGCACCACGCCCTGGCGGTGGACCGGCAGGAGGAGGATTCCGACAGCCTGCTGCATGCCTGGCGCCGGCTGCTGGCGCTGCGCCGCGCCCATCCCGCCCTGCTGCGCGGCGGCATGAAGGTGCTGGACCTGCCGGCGCCGCTGGTCGGGCTGGTGCGCGACTATGCCGGGCAGCGGGTGATCGCGCTGTTCAACCTGTCGGATGCGCCGGTGCGCTGCCCGGTCTCCAGCCTGACCCTGCTGGCCGATGGCAGCAGCGAGGGGCTGGAGCTGCGCAACGGCCTGGCCACGCTGCCGCCCTATGGCGTGCTGATGGGTGAGCTGGATCCGGTGAATACCCGCATGCCGGCCTATTCGGCGATGTGAGGCGGCGCTCCGCCGCGCCCTGCGGGGCGCGGCGGGCTAGTTCCAGCGGCGCAGCAGCGCCTGCTCCTCCTCGGAGAGCGGCTGGGCGATGACCCGCTCCGGCATCTCCCAGATGATCAGCTTGGGCGGCGTGTCGCGGAAGGCCTCGCTGGCGAAGTAGTTGGTCGCCGCGCCGCTGAAGCCGCCGCCGGCCTGGGCGAAGCTGATCACCGTGCTGTCCAGCGCCTGCTGCAGCGCGCCCAGGAAATTGCCGTTCAGCGAGTAGGAGGAGCCGAGCAGCACCACTTCCGGCGCCGGCGTCTCGTCCAGCAGCCCGCCGCCGCCCGCGGGCGCGCTGCCCTCCAGCGGCGTGGTGGTGGCGCGGCGCTCGCGATCGGGGTGCGGGCGGAAGGGGTCGGGCATGTTCTCCAGGCTCATCAGCCGCAGCAGATCGCCCGGTCCGTTGCTGTCGCTATCCGCCAGGGTGGTGGCGAAGCGCTGCTCGCGCGTGAGGCCGGCGCGCGGCGGCACGCTGGCGGCGATGGCCGCCGCCGCGGCCGCCGCGCCCTCCTGGTTCCAATGCGTGTCGGTGCGGTAATAGGCGGGGTCGACGCCGCGCAGCGCCGGCAGCAGCGACAGCGCGTTCAGCCCCTGCGCCTGCAGCAGCGCCATGAAGCGGTCATGCCGCCCGCGCGCCTGGCCCGACCAGGGCGCGCCGCAGAGATGCTCCGGGTGGCGCCGCGCCTTGTCCGGCACCACGGCCACCATCAGCGTGATGTCGCGCTGCGCCAGGGCGCGGGCGGCGCGCGCCAGCCCCTCGGCGCGGGCCTGCATGTCGGCCTGGGGCTGCGGCCAGGGGCGCAGCTCCTCGGTCAGATAGAGCCAGTCATCGCAGCCGACGCGCAGCTGCGGCCCGCCGGAGCCGAACAGCCCCCAGCGGAACAGCCCGCCGGCCGCGCGCAGCGTGGCATCCGCCGGCAGCAGATGCGCCAGCACATGGTTCACCGCGCCGGTCAGCCGGCCATCGAGGAAGGCCTCGGAGGTCATCACCGACCGCAGCCGCGCCTCGGCCTGGCGGGTCGACAGCGCGGCGATGCCCTGCCAGGCGCCGAGCCCCAGCAGCAGCACGGCGGCCGCCCCCTGCAGCAGGGCGGCGCGATGCATCCAGCGTGGCTCGGTCATGGCGGCCTCAGAACTGGAAATACAGGAAGGGCACGGCGGCGCGGCTGTAGAGCAGCACGATGCCGAGCAGGAAGGCGCACAGCGGCCCGATCGCCCAGAAGGGGCGCCAGAAGGCCGACAGCTCCGCCGCCGGGCGCAGGAAGGGCAGGCGGTCGCGCGCCAGCGGCAGGTAGACCAGCAGGATGCCGATGAGGATGGTGCCCCACTGGTCCGGCGTTACCTGCCAGGCCAGCGCGTCGCTGAGCCCGGTGCCATGGGCGCCCAGCATGCCGGCATAGACGCGCAGCGCCTCCTCCAGATTGGCCGCCCGGAACACCACCCAGCCCAGGATGACGGCGAGCAGCGTCAGCGCATGGCCGGCGATCCAGGGCATGGCGCGGCCGCCATGGCTCCAGTAGCGGTGCAGCGCCAGCAGCCCGCCCTGCCAGGCGCCCCAGATCAGGAAGGTCCAGTTGGCGCCATGCCAGAAGCCGCCGATCAGCATGGTCAGGAACAGGTTGAGATAGGTGCGCCCGGCGCCGCGCCGGCTGCCGCCGAAGGGGATGTAGAGATAGTCGCGCAGGAAGCGCGACAGCGTCATGTGCCAGCGCTGCCAGAAATTCTGGATCGAGCCGGCGAGATAGGGATTGTCGAAGTTTTCCGGGAAGCGGAAGCCGATCATCAGCGCCAGCCCGATCGCCATCGCCGAATAGCCGGCGAAGTCGAAATAGAGCTGCAGCGTGTAGGCGATGGCGCCCGCCCAGGCATCGGCCAGGGTCGGCGCCTCCAGCCGGAAGATGGCATCCACCATCGGGCTCAGCGTGTCGGCGATGATCACCTTCATGGCGAAGCCGATCATGAAGCGCCGCGCGCCCATGCCGAACTGCGCCAGGGAATGGGTGCGGTGCTTCAGATCGTCGGCGATCTCGGCATAGCGCACGATCGGGCCGGCGATGAGCTGGGAGAAGATCGCCTTGTAGGTGGCGTAGCGCAGGAAGCTGTGGCTGACCGGCACCGTGCCGCGCCGCACATCGACCAGGTAGCTGACCGATTGCAGCACGTAGAAGGAGAGGCCGATCGGCAGCACGATCTCGGCCCAGCCGATGCGGCCGAGGCCGATGCCGTCCAGCACCGCGTTCAGGCTGTCGACGCCGAAATTGGCGTATTTGAACCAGCCCAGCACGGCGAGATTGCCGACCAGGCCGAACTGCATCAGCCGCTTGCCGCGCAGCGTCTGGGCGCCGACGCGCTCCATCGCCCGGGCGGTGAAGAAGGTGAACAGCGTGACGCCGAGCAGCAGCGCCAGGAAGTCGATGCGCCACCAAGCGTAGAAGGCCCAGGAGAGCACCAGCACCGGTGCGTTGCGCCAGCCTGTGGGGGTGGCGAAATAGACCGCGAAGAACAGCGGCAGGAACAGGCAAAGGAACTCGAAGGAGGCGAAGATCATGCCTGCCTCACCCCGCCGCGCGCAGGCTGCATCGCCACCCCCCTCGTCCCGGTTGCCTCAGCCGCGGATCAGCGGCGGATCTCGCGCAGCTGCGGCAGCTGGGCCAGCGTCGTGGCCAGCGCCTGGCCATAGGCGCGGTAGCCATCCACCGTGTAGTGCTGGCCGTCGAAGGTCGGCCACTGGCCGGGCTGCGACAGCTTGGTCGAATCGACATAGGTGCAGGGCGCGACGATGGTCGAGAGCAGCTGCGACATCTGCTGCACCCGCGCATAGGTCTTCATGAAGGGCCCGCCCTCGGTGCCCCAGCTCGGGCCGATCCAGACGCAGGGCAGGTTCATGGCGCGGATCTGGTCGGTCAGCGCCGTCACCTCCTCCCGCACGCTGTCGGCCGGCAGCTCGCGCCGCACATAGCCCGCCATGGTGTCGCCCATGGCGACGATGATCAGGTTCGGGCGGTATTGCTGCACCAGCTGCGGCAGCGGGGTGGTGCGGGCATCGGGGCCGCGATGGGTCTCGACCGGGCCGGACTGGATGCGCTGCGCCGTGCCGCAGGAGGCGACGCGGGCGCTGAGGAAGACGCTGGCGGGGGAGCCGCAGGCGGCGAAGGTGGCGACGCGCGCGCCCTGCTGCACCAGCTGGTCCTGCAGCGTCGTGATCAGATAGCCCTGCGAGGCGAAATGGCTGTCGCCCAGGATCAGCAGGGAGAGGCCGGCGAGCAAGGACTGCATCGGAAAACCTATGCGCTGTGGAGAGGGCAGGGGCGTCCGCCGCCCCCCTGGGCAACGAGTGTAACCGTTCCGGGTTGGCTCAAAAAGCCGCGTTTGTTTGCCAAGCGTCAGCTTTTCCGTGCTGGAGCGTCTCTTTCTGCGCCGCCCTCAGGCGGTGGGGCGCAGCATCTCGAACAGGCTGGTCACCTCGGCATAGTCTCCGCGATAGCCGCAGCGCGCCACGGGCCGCGCCGCCAGCGTGTCGAACCGCCCGTCGCGCAGGAATTCGCGACGGATATGCACGCCGATCACCTGGCCGAGCAGCAGCCAGCCGGGCAGGTCCTGGCCGTCGATGTTCTTCAGCCGCACCACCTGGGTCAGCTTGCATTCGAAGGCGGCAGGGGCGCGCGCCACCCGCGGCGGCCGCACCAGGGTGGAGGGCGCGGCTTCCAGCCCGGCGCGCTCCATCTCGTTCTGGCCATGCGGCAGCGGCGCGCAGGTCTCGTTCATCGCCTCGGCCAGCTCGCGGGAGACGAGGTTGCAGACGAATTCGCCCGTCTCCTCGACATTCAGCACGCTGTCCTTGCGGCCCTCGCTGGCGAAGCCGACGATCGGCGGGTTGCCGTGGAAGCCGTTGAAGAAGGAGTAGGGCGCCAGGTTGACCCGGCCCTGCCCGTCGATGCTGGTGATCCAGCCGATCGGCCGCGGCGCCAGCATCGCCTTGAACGGGTCATGCGGCAGGCCATGGCCCTGGCGCGGGTCGTAGAAATAGGTGTCCTGGTCCATGGCTTTCCCCTGGGGCGTTTCAGGCGCCAGCAAGCCAGCGCCGCCGCCGCTTGTCGAGGGGGGAGCGGCCCGGGCCGGGCGGCGTCAGGCCTCGCCGCTCAGCAGCCGGCGGGCCGCGGCCATGCGCGCCTCCGGGATGCGCGCGGCCAGGTCCAGCGCCGCCGGCAGCAGCCGGCGCCAGGGCAGCTTCGCCTCGCGCCGGCGCGCCACCAGCCCGGCCAGCGCCAGGCGCGGCGCCGCATCCTCGGCCAGCGGGCCCACGCTGTGGTCGGTGGTGACGTCCCAGTGCCGGCCGCGGCCCACGGTCAGCCGCAGGAAGCCGCCCATCTCCGGCACCGGCTGCGGCAGCGGCCAGATGCCCAGCACCAGCTTGTCGCCCGGCGCGCCATCATGCTTGGAGGCCACATGCAGCCGCACGCTGCGGCTGCCGGAGACGGTCAGCAGCGCGTGGCTATGGCCGAAATCGGCCACCATCCCGGTCGCCTCCCAGCCGGCGGGCAGGTGGAAATCCGCCCCCGTCTCACGGTCGATCTCCACCAGGTCGACGCCGATCAGCGCCGTCTGCCGCCGGGTGCGGCGGAACTCCCGCCGGATGGCCGGGCCGGCCGGGATGTAGCGATACTCGAACCCCGCCAGGCTGCGCGTCCCGGCCGAGAGGTCGCGCTGCCGCGCCAGGGCGGGCAGCAGGTCCGACAGCATCTGGCCGAGCTGCACCGAGACCGGGTTGTCCAGATGCATATTGTCCTTGAACAGCCGCACCCCCTGCATACCGGGGTCGACCGCCAGCCGCTCCAGCCAGGCATAGCCGTCGAAGAAGGGCAGGGCGTATTTCTCGGCGAGGCTGCGGTACAGGGCGGCGATGCGCCGGCCATCGGGGCGGAAGGACTCGACCGGCAGCAGCACCAGCACCGGCAGGCAGCCCTCGCGGGTGATGCGCGAGACCATGGCGGTCAGCGCCGCCTCCACCTGCCGCGCGCCATGCGCGCCGCTGGCCAGCAGCGTGCCGTCATTGCAGGCGAAATCGATCAGGCACAGGTCGAGGCCAGAAAAATCGATCTCCTCCTGCCGGAAGGCGAACAGGTCGGAGGAGCAGAAGCCCAGCGAGTAGTTGGCGGCCTGCAGCGTCTCCGCCTGCTGCAGCACCCGGGCCCAGCCGCCGGCGGCGACGCTGTTCGAGGTGCCGATGACGGCGATGCGCGGCCTGGCCTCCGCGGCCGGCGCGGCGGCGGCCGTGGCGGCGGCGGGGGAGGGGGCGTCGGTCACGGGCGTCGGGGCGTCGGGCGCGGTCATGCGGCGACTTTGCGGCGTCGCGGCCCGCGGTCAAGCCAAACCGGCGGCAGCGGGGCCGGCGCCGCCCGCGCTGCCGGCTTGCCGCCGCCGCCGCCGCGGTGTTTGCTGCAGCCGAGGGGCGCGCCGAGACGCCCCGCGCCAGTCCTGGTTCCCTTCGAGGAGACAGGCCCCGATGCTTCGCCGTTCCTTCCTGGCCGGCACCGCCGCCGCCACGATGCTGCCCCGGCCCTCGCTCGCGCAGCCCGCCGCCGCGCGGGTGCTGAAATACGTGCCGCAGACCGACCTCACCGTCACCGACCCGGTGATGACCACGGCCTACATCACCCGCACCCATGGGCTGATGATCTGGGACCAGCTCTACGCCCTCGATTCCGACCTGCGGGCGCAGCCGCAGATGGTGGAGGGCCACACGGTCGAGGAGGATGGCAAGCGCTGGACCTTCCGCCTGCGCGAAGGCCTAGTCTTCCATGATGGCGAGCCGGTGCGCGGCCGCGACTGCATCGCCTCCATCCGCCGCTGGGCGCAGCGCGACGCGCTGGGCCAGGCGCTGCTGGCGCGCCTCGACGAGATGAGCGCGCCGGATGACCGCAGCTTCGTCATCCGCCTGAAGCGCCCCTATGGCGCCATGCTGGACACCCTGGCCAAGATCGGCCCCTCCGCCCTGTTCATCATGCCCGAGCGCCTGGCGGCCACCGAGGCGACGCGGCCGATCCCGGAGATCATCGGCTCCGGCCCCTTCCGCTGGAAGGCGGATGAGCGGGTGGTCGGCGCCCGCGTCGTCTATGAGAAATTCGACCGCTACCGCCCGCGCGAGGGCGGCGCCGTCTCCTGGGCCTCGGGGCCCAAGCAGGTGCAGTTCGACCGCGTCGAATGGCATGTCATGCCGGACCCGGCGACCGCCGCCGCGGCGCTGACCAATGGCGAGGTCGATTGGTGGGAGAACCCGCCCAACGACCTGCTGCCGGTGCTGGAGCGCAGCCGCAACATCGCGACGCAGCTGGGCACCCCGCTCGGCACCATCGGCACCGGCATCTTCAACCATCTGCACGCGCCCTTCGACAAGGCGGCGGTGCGGCGGGTGGTGATGGAGGCGATGTCGCAGGAGGATTGCATGATGGCGGCGGCGGGCACCGACCCGCAGCTCCGCCGCAGCGGCGTCGGCCTCTTCACCCCCGGCACGCCGATGGCGAGCGAGGCCGATCTCGGCCCCATCACCAACCGTCGCGACATCGAGACGCTGAAGCGGGCCCTGGTCGAGGCCGGCTACAAGGGCGAGCGTGTGGTGCTGATGATCCCGACCGACCAGGCGGCGCTGGCCGGCATCGGCGAGGTCTGCCTCGACACGCTGCGGCGGCTGGGGATGAATGTGGAGCCGGCGGTGTCCGACTGGGGCACGCTGGTGCAGCGCCGCGCCAGCAAGGCGCCGCCCGACCAGGGCGGCTGGAACATCTTCAACACCACCTGGGCCGGGCTCGACATGATCAACCCGGTGGTCACCCAGGTGCTGCGCTGCAATGGCGAGCGCGGCTTCTTCGGCTGGCCCGACATCCCCCGCATCGAGGAGCTGCGCGACGCCTGGCTGGAGGCGCCCGACGTGCCGGCCCAGCAGCGCATCGCGGCCGAGCTGCAGAAGGTGGCGATGCAGGAAGTGCCCTTCATCCCGACCGGCCAGTATTTCTACAAGACCGCCTATCGCCGCAGCCTGACCCAGGTGCCGGACGGCATGTTCGTCTTCTGGGGTATCCGCCGCGCCTGAACCGCCCTTAACTGGCCGGCCAAGGACGCGAAGGGGGGCGGGCCCGCCCGCCCCCGCCCGACTGGAGAATGCGAGACCGATGAGCACCCTCGACCATATCCGCCGCTACCATGACGAGCTGACCGCGCTGCGCCAGGATCTGCACGCCCATCCGGAGCTGGGGCTGGAGGAGCACCGCACCGCCGCCATCGTCGCCGAGAAGCTGGAAAGCTGGGGCATCGAGGTGCATCGCGGCATCGGCCGCACCGGCGTCGTCGGCGTGGTGCGCGGCCGGCCGGGCAACCGCGCGGTCGGCCTGCGCGCCGATATGGACGCGCTGCCGATGCAGGAGATGACGGGGCTGCCCTATGCCTCGACCGTGTCGGGCAAGATGCATGCCTGCGGCCATGACGGCCACACCGCCATGCTGCTGGGCGCCGCCCGCTGCCTGGCGGAGACCCGCGATTTCGACGGCACCGTGAACCTGATCTTCCAGCCCGGCGAGGAAGGGGTCGGCGGGGCGCTCGCCATGCTGGAGGACGGGCTGCTGGAGCGTTTCCCCTGCGACACGCTGTTCGGCATGCACAACGCGACCGGCCTCGATGTCGGGCAATACGCCATCGGCGCGGGGCCCTTCATGGCCGGCGGCGCCTTCTTCGACATCACCGTGCACGGCAAGGGCTCGCATGGCGCGCGGCCGGAAGTCAGCATCGATCCGGTGCTGACCGCCTGCCATATCGCCGCCGCGCTGCAATCCATCGTCTCGCGCAACATCTCCCCGCGCGAGACCGCGGTGGTCAGCGTCACCAAGGTGACCGGCGGCGACGCCTACAACGTCATCCCGCAAAGCGCGACGCTGTCCGGCACCGCCCGCTTCTTCAGCAAGGAGGTGGCGCAGCAGATCGAGGAAGGGCTGAAGCGCGTGGCCGAGGGCATCGCCGCCGGCTTCGGCGCCACGGCGGAGCTGGATTTCCGCCTGATCTTCGCGCCCACCATCAACGATCCGAGCGCCACCACCGCGCTGGCCGATGCCGCCGCCGAACTCGTGGGCGAGGACAAGGTGAACCGCAACCGCGAGCCGGTGATGGGCTCGGAGGATTTCTCCTTCATGCTGGAGAAGGTGCCCGGCGCCTATATCCATGTCGGCAACGGGCCGGGCGCCTCGGCGCACAACCCGCATTACAACTTCAATGACGAGGCCATCCCCTACGGCGCGGCGCTCTATGTGCAGGTGGCGCGGAAGGCGCTGGGGACCAAGGAGTAATCAAAGGATCCAGGGGCGCTGCCCCTGGACCCCGCCGGGGGGACAGGGTCCCCCGGACCCCGCCCTGCGTTACCGATGCAGCCCGGCCAGGCGCAGCGCGCGGCGCCAGGGGGAGACCTCCTGCGCCTCGCCCTGCGCATTCACCTCGAAGGCGCGGTCGCGCGGCGCCTCCAGGCCCCAGAATTCCAGGATGGCATGGGTGGAGGACAGGCCGACATCCAGCAGATGCGGCCCGGCCTCGCCCAGCCGCGCCGCATCCAGCGGCACGCCATGCGCCAGCCCCGGCACCGCATGCGACTCCAGCGCCAGCCGGCCCGCCGCGTCGCGCCAGCGGCGGCGGGTGAACACCTCCTCCTGCGCCAGCTCATCCGGCTGGGTCGGATCCAGCCCGTGCAGCGCCGCCCATTGCTTCACCAGCTCATCGGCATTGCCCGGGGCCACCGTCTCATCCGCCAGCCCCTGCCAGACCGACAGCACCGGCCAGGCCCCGCGATGCGGCGAGGCCGCCCGCACCGCCGCCGCCCGCTCCTCCGCCGGGCGGCTGGCCGGGTGGAACATGGCGTCCAGCGCCTGGCCCGCGCTGCGCGCCGCGCCATAGGGCAGCCCGGCCAGCACCGCCCCGCCGGCGAACACCTCCGGATAGGCCGCCAGCATGGCGACACTCATGGCGCCCCCCGCCGACAGGCCGGTGATGTAGACGCGCCGCCGGTCCAGCGCGTGGCGCTGCAGCATCGCCTCCACCCCCTGCTGGATCGAGGCGACCTCGCCCGCGCCGCGCGTCACATCGGCCAGCTCGAACCAGTTGAAGCAGAGATGGCTGTTGTTCTCCCGCCGCTGCTCCGGCAGCAGCAGCGCGAAGCCCAGCCGCTCCGCCATGGCGGACCAGCCGCAGCCGCGCTCATAGCCGGCGGCATCCTGGGTGCAGCCATGCAGCGCCACCACCAGCGGCGCGCCCTGCGGCAGCCCGGCGGGGCGGTATTCCAGCAGGCGCAGCTGGCCGGGATTGCTGCCGAAATCCGTCAGCTCGGTCAGGTGGTCGGGCAGCGGGGGCAGCTCGGCCGCCTCGCCACCCATCAGCCGTGACCAGCGCTGGCGCAGCCGGATCATCTCGTCCAGCCCGTTCAGGATGTCAGCCAAGGCAGGCCCTTTCCATCGCGCAGACCATCTCATGCTGCGCCGCAACATCATAACGCTGCGGCGCAGCAAAGGTCACAGGGGATTTCGGGCGGCAGCCTTGCCCTCGGCGCGCATGGAGAAAAGGTAACCGCCGGGGGAGGGTTTGCAGCCCCCGCATCCTCGGATAGCAGGAAAGCCGGTTTCGGCAGGAGGAATGGCAGGATGGATTTCGCTCAGCAGCTGCGCGGCAAGCGTGTCGTGGTCACCGGGGCCTGCGGCGTGATCGGCCGCTGGATCGTGCAGAGCTTCGCCGAGGCCGGCGCCATCCTCTGCCTGACCGACGCCAATGCCACGGCGCTCGAGGCGCTCGCCGCCGCGACCGCGCTGGGCGAGGGCGGCTTCGCCCAACCCGCCGATCTGCGCGACGCCGCGGCGATCGAGGCGCTGGCGGAGCAGATCGGCACCCGCTGGGGCGCGGCCGATGTGCTGGTCAACAATGCCGGCATCTACCCGAGCGGCTTCCTGCTCGACATCGACGCGGCCGAATGGGACCGCATCATGGACATCAATCTGCGCGCGCCCTTCATCCTGACCCGCGCCCTGGCGCGGCAGATGGTGGCGAAGGGCGTGAAGGGTAATGTGGTCAACATCTCCTCCGGCGCCTCGCGCAAGATGCGCCGCTCGGTCGCGCCCTATTGCGTCTCCAAGACGGCGCTGGACCGGCTGACCAAGGGCTTCGCCATCGAGCTGGCCGAATACGGCATCCGCGTGAACGCGCTGGAGCCCGGCTTCGCTCCCGGCAGCAGCGCCAGCCCGCTGACCGACGCGCATGTCGCGACCACCACGGCCAATATCCCGCTCGGCCGCGGCACCTCGGCCGAGGACATCGCCAACGCCCTGTTCTACCTGGCGAGCCCGGCCGCCGCCTATGTCACCGGCGCCACGCTCAGCGTCGATGGCGGCAATTCCATCGGCAGCCTGGCGGTCTATCAGGACAAGAAGTCGGCGCTGTGAGCACGCCCCTCTTCGCCCCCCGGCCGGATTATGTCTGGCCGGAGGGGAAGCGCAGCGCCTTCTGCTTCAGCGTCGATGTCGATTCGGACGCGCCCTATCTCTGGGGCCAGCGGCAGCCGGGCGATGCGCGTCGGCTGGGCCAGCTGGAGATCCGCCGCTTCGGCCTGCGCCAGGGCCTGCCGCGCATGCTCGACCTGCTGGACCGCTACGGCGTGCGCGGCAGCTTCTTCGTCCCCGGCGCGGTGGCCGAGGCCAATCCCGACCTGCTGCCCGGCCTGCTGGCGCGCGGCCATGAGATCGGCCTGCATGGCTGGTTCCACGAGATCGTCGGGCAGAGCAGCGAGGCCGAGTTCGCCGAGGCCCTCGACGCCTCGATCGCGCTGTTCCGGCGCCAGACCGGCCAGCGCCCGCGCCTCTTCCGCTCCCCCGCCTGGGAGATGACCGAACCCATGCTGGCCGAGCTGCGCCGCCACGGCCTGTGGGACAGCTCGCTGATGGGCTTCGACCACCCCTATGAGGTGGAAGGCGTGGTCGAGCTGCCGGTGCAATGGGCGCTGGACGACGCGGTCTTCTACAAATTCTCCGCCCTGCCGGCCGATCGCGGCGCGCCCTGGCCCTCGGGCCCCGTGCTGCAGAGCTGGCTGGAGGAATGGGAGGCGCTGCACCGCCTCGGCCAGATGATGATGCTGACGGTGCATGACTGGATTTCCGGCCGCGCCCAGCGCCTGGCGCTGCTGGAGAGGCTGCTGGCCCGCATCACCGCCGAGCCCGCCTGCTGGGTGGCGACCGCCGGGGAGATCGCCGCCTGGCATGCCGGTTCGGTCAATGCCGGGCGCTTCGCCGTGGCGGCCGAGATCCCGCCCCCGGTCGAGCCGCGCCGATTCGGCCGCGGCGCCGGCTGAAGCGCCAGCCTGGCCGGCGGGGACCCCCGGCCAGGCTTGAGCCTGGCCGGGCGGATCATGGCCACGGCATGAAAAACCCGCTGGGCGGCGCAGGAAGCACTGGCGCCCGGGCGGCCGGGCGGGACAATAAGCCCAAGCGGGAGGAAGGCGCCGCCCTCCTCCCCGCCCCCCCTGCTGGCGGCGCAGGGGCGGCGCCTGCTACCCTGCCGCAAGGTCGCGCCTCGAAAGCCTCGCCGCATGCGGTTCACCCGTCGCCACGCCCTCTCCCTGCTGCCGGGCCTCGCCCTGCCCGTGCTGCTGCCGCCGGCGCTGCGCGCCCAGACCGCCCCGGCCCCGGCCGCCACCCCTTCGGGCGAGGGCGACCTGGTCTTCGTGCTGAATTCGGGGGAGGCCAATATCCTCGTCCTCGACGCCGCCACGCGGGAGGAAAAGCGCCGCATCCCGGTGCTGCGCGAGGTGCACCACCTGGCGCTGACGCCGGATGGCAGCACGCTGATGGTGGGCGATTCCGGCGCCAATGAGATGCTGTTCCTCAACCCGCTGACCGGCGAGCTGATCAGGCGGGAGGCGCTGTCCAACCCCTACCATCTCGGCTTCAGCCCGGATGGGCGCACCCTGGTCATCACCAGCCTGCGGCGCGACCAGGTGGACATCTATGGCTGGGACGGCGCGGCGCTGAGCCTGCGCAAGCGCCACTCCATGCCCGACATGCCGAGCCACCTAGCCTTCCGGCCGGACAACAAGGTCGTCTACGTCACCCTGCAGGGCAACGGGTTGCTGGCCGCGATCAGCCTGGAGACGCTGGAGCCGCTCTGGACGATGGAGATCGGGCCGGAGCCGGCGGGGGTGATCTGGCACAAGGACCGGCTGCTGGTCGGCATCATGGGCGGCGACTATGTCGCGGTCGCCGACCCCGAGACCCAGAGCATCGAGCGCCGCATCACCATCGGCCGCGGCGCGCATGCGCTGTTCATGGGGCCGAAGAACGACATCATCTACGCCACCAGCCGCGTCGACAGCCGCATCAGCCTGATCGACGCCAACACGCTGGAGGTGGTGCGCAGCCTGCGCGTGCCGGGCGGGCCGGATGATCTCAGCTTCGACCCGCAGGGCCGCATCTGGGCGACGCTGCGCTGGACCGGCCGTGTCGCGGTGGTCGAGCCGGAGAGCGGCAAGATCGAGGTGATCCGCACCGGCCGCTCGCCGCACGGCATTCTCTACGCCGCCGCCGCCGCGCTGCGCGCGCCCGCCACCAACTGAGGCCGGTGGCCATGTCCGGCACGCTCCTGAAGCGGCGGCGCCTGCTGGCCGGCGCGCTGGGCGCTGGCCTTGCCGGCCCGGCCGCCGGCGCCCTGGCGCAGCCCGCAGCACCCGCTGTCGGCCGCTGCCGCGCCGGCACGCTGTACCTGACCATCGACACGGGCTGGGGGCGGGAGGCGGAGCGCATCGCCGCGGCGCTGCGGGCGCGCGGCCTGCGCGCCACGCTCTTCGTCGCCAATGAGCCGGATTTCCGTGGCGGCACCACGCTGGACGAAGCCTGGGCCCCGTTCTGGCGCGCCCGCGCCGCCGAGGGCCATGCCTTCGCCAGCCACACCTGGCGGCACTGGTATTTCGGCGCCGATCCCGGGGCGGGGCGGGTCCGCTACGCCTCCCGCCGCCGTGGCGAAGGCGCCGAGACGCTGGATGGCCCTGGCCTCTGCGCCGAGCTCGCCCGCCCGATCGAGGCGCTGCGCCGCATGGCGCCGGAGGCGCGGGTGCTGCCGCTATGGCGCGCGCCCGGTGGCCGCACCACGCCCAACGCGCTGCGCCTGGCGTCCGCCTGCGGGCTGCGCCACCAGGGCTGGACGGCGCGCGGTTTCCTGGGGGACGAGCTGGACAGTAGCGCCCATCCCAATGCCGCGCTGCTGGCCCAGGCGCTGCGGCAGATCCGCGATGGCGAGGTGCTGATCATGCATTGGGGCGTGCGCAGCCGGCGCCAGCCCTTCGCCGAGGTGTTCGAGCCCCTGCTGGACGGGCTGCTGGAGCGTGGCTTCTGCTTCGCCACGCTCCCCGAGACCGGCATCTGAGGAGAGAGGCGCATGTGGAACGCGCTGCAGGATGGCTGGGACCAGGTGAATGGCTGGATCTTCGAGACGCTGGTCCAGCCGGCGCTGTTCTCGCTCGGCCTGATGGAATGGGCCGAGGACGCCTTCGAATGGATCGACTTCGCCCTGTTCGGCCTGCTGCAGGTGGTCATCATCTACCTGGTCTGCCGGCCGCTCGAGGCCTGGAAGCCGGTGGAGCCGCGCGAGGACCGGCGCAGCATCCGCACCGATATTTTTTATACGTTGCTCACCAGGCTGGGCCTGCTGCCGCTGGTGGCCTTTATCCTCTTCGCCTCGGTGGAGGCGCGGCTCTCCGGCCTGGTGGCCGATAGCGGCTGGATCCCGCCGACGCTGGAGACGATGTTTCCAATCCTGCGCGAATGGCCGCTGCTGGCGCTCTGCGTCTACATCGTGGTGCTGGATTTTGGCGAATACTGGCGGCACCGCTTCCAGCACATGTTCGGCTGGTGGTGGGCGCTGCATTCCATCCATCACGCGCAGCGGCAGATGACCTTCTGGACCGATGACCGCAACCACATCATCGACGATGTGCTGGGCGCCATCTGGTTCGGCGCCATCGCGCTGGCGATCGGCGTGCCGCCGGGGCATTTCCCGATCGTCGTGGTGGTGCTGCGGGTCGCCGAATCGCTGAGCCACGCCAATGTCCGCCTCTCCTTCGGCCGGGTGGGCGAGCGGCTCTTCGTCTCGCCGCGCTTCCACCGGCTGCATCATGGCGAGCTGGGCTCGGGCGAATCCGGCAAGAATTTCGCCGTGCTGCTGCCGGTCTGGGACTGGATCTTCGGCACCGCCGATTTCCGCCGCGACGTCTTCCCGCGCACCGGCGACCCGGAGCTGCCGGAGGCGATGGCGACCGGCGGCTGGCTGCGCCAGCAATGGATCGGCCTGCGCCGCATGGGGGCGGCGCTGGTCGGGCGCTGAACCGGACATGAAAAAAGGGCCGCCCCTGGCCAGGGGCGGCCCTGTCCGTCAGCGCAGGACCTCAGCCGCGCGGGCGCAGCCCGGCATCGGTCAGCTCCACCGCCTGCAGATCGATGCGCATGCTGCCGCGAATGTCGTTCACCGCCATCTGCTGGATCTGCCGCAGCTGCGCCGGGTTGTTCTTGGCGCCCGTCACCGCCGCCGAGATCAGCGCCGCCTGGATCAGCGCCAGGTCCGCGACCTCCTGCCGCTCGGCATCGCCGGCATTGGTGAGCGCCGGGATGCGCTGCATCGCCTCGGCCATCTGGTTGCGCAGCGCCGTCATCTGCGCCGGGGTCGGGTCATCGTCGCGGCCGCGCGAGGCCATCCAGGCCCCGGCCAGCCGCACCGCCATGACATCGGCGATATCGTCCATGCGCAGCCCATAGGGCTGCATCCAGCGCTCGATCACGCCGAAAATGTCCTGGCTGGTGAAGAAGCGCTCGATCTCGGCGCCGGCGGCGGGGTTGGTGGCGCGGGCGGCCTGCACCATGCGGTTGATGGCGGCCTGGCGGCGCGCCGGGTCGGCGTTGAAGCGCAGCGGCCCGGCGGCCGTGGCGGCGGGCGGCTGGGTGGGGGCAGGGGCCGGCGTCACCGGGGCGGGCGCGGCGGGGCCGGAGGGGGGCAGGCCCGGCAGCGCCGCCTGCGGCGACACCGGGGCCGGCTGGGCCGGGGCCGCGCCGGCGGGGCCCTGCTGGCCCGGCGGCACGATGCCGGTCAGGGCCAGGCTGTTGCCGAGCAGCCCCATATCCAGCCCGCCCTGCTGAGCCGGGGGCTGGGCCGCCGGCTGGGCCATCACCGCGCCGGGCGCCGCCAGGCCGCCGAGCAGCGCCAGGCGCAACAGGAGTTTCGCTGTGCTCTGCATGCGTTTTCCTTTCCGCTGGCGTACGCATAGGGCGAAGCGCGCCGCGGCGGCCTTCACAGGCGCCGGAGCGGCTTCACGATCCGTGGCGGAAGGCGCGGCGGCTCAGCCGCCGGGGCGCGGCGCGGCGGGCGGCAGTTCGGGCAGGATCAGCCCGATGGGCAGGCGGTTCAGCGCCTCGGCCTCGGCCAGCAGGGCGAGGTCCAGCGCCGCCAGCGGCCCGCGCGCCAGGCAGAAGACGCCCAGCAGGAGGAGCACCCCCAGCAGCAGCGGCAGCGCGGCCGCGGGGAGCCAGCGCGCCCCGGGGCTGGGCGGGAGGGTTGCCGGGCGGTTCATCGGGCGGGCTCCGCCAGATTCGGGGGCGGCGGCGCCAGCGGCGCCAGGCGGCGGGCCAGCCAGCCGGCCCAGAGCCCGGCCCGACGCGGCGTGGCGCCGCGGCCCGGGGACAAGGCGCCGGGGAACAGGGAGCTTGCGGACAAGGAAGCCGGGGCAAAGGGGCGCGGGGCGTCAGGATGGCCGGGCCGGTCGACGCTCCAGGCGGGAAGGCGGGCCATGCGGACACCTCGCTTTTGCTGGCGCCAGCCTAGCAGCCCCGGTGACGGAGTGTAAACAGACCGGTCGGTTTCTTTCTCGTGAGAAGGATGAATTTGTCCTGTCCCCGCAAGGATCAGCCGGCGCGCGAGGCCGGCCTGGCCGCCGGCGGCGCGGCCCAGCGGCGTTCCTCCAGCAGCTGTTCGAACAGCCGGTCGCGCTCCGCCTCGGAGAGCGGGCAGACCCCGAGCAGGGCGCCGAACAGCAGGCCGCGCGCCGCCAGCCAGCGCAGCGTCGCCAGATCGGCATCCGCCGCCTCACCGCGCAGCACCTCCAGCTTGGTGGCGGACAGCGCGCGCATCGGCGCCAGCAGGGCCGGCTCCTCGGCCAGCGCGCCGAACAGGGCGAAGGCGACGCTGGAGGGGCCGGACAGCGCCTCGCGCATGGTGGCGATCTGCGCCGCCAGGCGCGGCTGCGCCTGCTCGGCATGCGCCTCGGCATAGTCGCGGGCGAAGGCCTCGAACTGCGCCGTCTGGTGCTCCAGCAGCGCCTTCAGCACCGCCGCCTTGCTGCGGAACTGATGGGTCAGCGCGCCCTTGCTGATGCCGCATTCGCGGGCGATGGCGTCCAGCGTCAGCCGCCCCGGCCCGTCGCGGGCGATGATCGCCAGCGCCGCCTGGATGACGGCGCTGCGCGTGCGCTCGGAGCGTGTGGCATTGTCCATGGCGGCCTCCTTCGGGCCGCCTGAAGGGTGGGCGGCACGGCGCCGCCCCGATTAGCGCAGCGCGCCGCCCGGAAACAGACCGCCTGGGCGGTTTTTTTATGGCGCCACCAGACGCAGCTTCACCTGGCCGCAGGCGGCGACATCCTCGATGGCCAGCGCCCCCGCCGCCTCGGCGAAGCCGATGCCATTCTGCCGCAGCACGGCGCGGGCGGCATCGAGGTCGCGCACGGCGACATCGATGCCGGCGCCGGCGGGCTCGCCCGGCGGCAGGGCCGGGCCCCCCGGCAGCGCGCGCCGCACCCGGAACAGGCCCTGGCCGGTGCGCACCGCCTTGCCCTCCGGCTCCTCGATCACCGCCTCCGCCCCGAACAGCCTTGCCAGCCGCGCCAGCACCGGCGCCGGGTCGGCGGCGACATAGGTCACCGCCGCCACATGCGTCGCGCCATTGGCGTGGCGCATCCAGTCCGGCACCCAGAGCAGATGCGGCCTGTGCTGCTGCGCCAGGAAATGGCCGATGCGCGGCAGCTCGGGATCGACGCTGACCTCCAGCGAGACCACCGCCTCATCCCATTCCCCGCCCGGCGGGCGGACGCGGCGGCGGAAGCCGATGGAGCCCTGGAAGCGCGCGCCGCGCGCCTCCATCGCCGCGCGGTCGGCGGCCGCGTCGCGGCTGTGCAGGGCGACGAGGGCGATGCCCTCGCGCTCGGCCAGGGCGTCGCGCATATGCCGGCCGAAGCGGAATTCCCCGGCCGGCAGGGCGTCGATCAGGCTCTCGTCATAGAGGCCCATCAGCTCCAGCGCCGAGCGCTCCAGCACGGCCAGGCTGGTGCTGGTGCCCCAGGGATGCCGGCCGACCGGCGTCATGGTGAAGCCCAGGCGCTGGTAGAAGCCGCGCCCCGCCTCGATGTCGCGCAGCAGGATCAGCGGGTGGTCGATCCCGGGCAGGGGGGTCATGCGGCGCTCTCCGGCAGGTCGGCGGGGAAATAGGGGTGGCGGTGGCTCCGGCGCGGTGTCGCCGGGTTGCCGGCCATGGTGCTGCGCGGCGCCACATCGGCCAGCACCACGCTGCCGGCGGCGACCACCGCATAGGCGCCGATCTCGATCGGCCCCAGCAGCGTCGCCCCCGCCCCCAGCACCGCGCCGCGCCGCACCTTCGGGTGCCGGTCGGCGCCGCCCTGGGTCAGGGTGCTGCCCAGGGTGACGCCGTGCCAGAGGCTGACATCATCCTCGATCACCGCCGTCTCCCCCACCACCAGCCCGAGGCCGTGGTCGAGGAAGAGCCGCTGCCCGAAGCGCGCCGCCGGGTGGATATCGGCGCCGAGGCTGGCCGCCGCCTCGGTCTTCAGCGCCATGGCGAGCTCCGTGCGGCCCTGCTGCCAGAGCCGGTGCGCCGCGCGATGCGCCAGCAGCATGTGGAAACCCCGCCCGCCGATCCAGCTGCCGAGCAGCCCGCCCGGCTCGAAATTGCGCGTGGTGATGGCGTCCAGATCGGCCAGGGCGGCGGCGACATCCTGCGGCTGCGCCGCGAACAGCGTCTCCGCCAGCGGGCGTAGCGCGCCGGGTTCCAGCCAGGCGGGGCGCAGCAGCCGCGCCAGCAGCGCGGCCAGGCCGGCGGCCGGCCCCCGCGGCAGCTCCGCCAGCGCGACGGCCAGCGCGGGTTCGCGCCCGGCCAGGGCGGCGGCCTCCTCCGACAGGCGGCGCCAGGTCGCGTCGATGCTCTGCTGCATGCCCATCCTCCCGGGTGCCGGCAGGATCGGCGGCGGCGGGCGCGGCGACAAGCCCCGCCGGCCGGAACGGCGCGTTGCCGCGGCGGCAACGGGGGCCCAGGATGGCGGCATGGATGCCCGCTACTCCGTCCCCGCCGCCCTGCGCAACCGCGACCCGATCCTGGCCATGCTGCGCGAGGCCCTGCCCCCCGCCGGGCTGCTGCTGGAGATCGCCAGCGGCAGCGGCGAGCACGCTCTGCACTGGGCGCGGCACCTGCCGGGCTGGACCATCCAGCCCAGCGACGCCGATCCGGCGGCGCGCGCCAGCATCGATGCCTGGGCGCGGGAGGCGCCGCCGGGCCGGCTGCGCCCGGCGCTGGCGTTGGACGCGGCGGCCGCGGCGTGGCCCATCGCCCGGGCCGATGCGGTGCTCTGCATCAACATGATCCATATCGCGCCCTGGGCGGCGACGCCCGGCCTGCTGCGCGGCGCCGCGCGTTGCCTGGCGCCGGGCGCGCCGCTGATCCTCTACGGCCCGTTCCGCCGCGCGGGCCAGGTGCTGGAGCCCAGCAATGCCGCCTTCGATGCCAGCCTGAAGCAGCGTGACCCGGCATGGGGGCTGCGCGGGCTGGAGGAGGTGGCGGCGGAGGCAGCGGGCGCCGGCTTCGGCCCGGCCGATCTCCACCCCATGCCGGCCAACAATCTGGGCGTGGTGTTCCGCCGCCTCGGCTGACCGCGGCTCTTCAGCCTTCCTTGACGCGGCGGCGCGACACTGCACTGCCGGGCCGTGCGCATCCCGCCGGCCCGGCCGCCCCTGCAGGAAGGAGGAGCCGCATGTGCGCCTGGAGGCGTGCCGCCCGCATCATGGCGGTGCTGGGTCTGGCGGGCGGGCTGCTGCTGCCGGGCCCCGCCGCGCTCGGCCTCGGCCCCGGCCCGGCCGGCGCCGGGACGGCGGAGGCGGCCGAGCTGGTCCGCTTCACCACCGAGGATGCGGCGGCGCGGGAGGCGGTGCGCCAGGCCCGCCACTGGCAGATCCGCAAGGCGCAGGAGGCGGGCATCACCCCGCGCATCGCGACCGCGCGGCATGATCTGGATGGCGACGGGCTGGCCGAGATCATCGCGGTGGTGCAGGCGCCGGATCGCTGCGCCGCGCTCGGCCAGCGCAACTGCCCGCTGATCATTCTGCACCAGCCGGCGCCCGGCCGCTTCCTGGAGGTCGGCAGCTTCTTCGGCGATGCGGTGCAGCTGCTGGACAGCCGCAGCCAGGGCTGGCTGGACCTCGAGACCCGCTTCACCAAGGGCCCCTGGCGCCGCACCACCTGGAACGGGCTGCTCTACCGGCTGCGGCGCTGAGCGAGGTCGCGGTTCCCCCGCCGCCGCGTCCCGGCCATACTCCAGCCTTCGGGGCGCGCGCCGCGCCCGCCGGGCGATGGAGGCTCGCATGAGCGTCGAGGATGATCCCGCCATGACCCTGCCCGCGGGGCTGGAGCAGGTGATCCTGCCCCGCATGCACGATGTCGGCGGCTTCGCCGTGCGCCGCGCCCTGCCGGCGCGCGGGCGGCAGATGATCGGGCCCTTCATCTTCTTCGACCAGATGGGGCCGGGCGAGTTCCTCTCCGGCCAGGGGCTGGATGTGCGGCCGCATCCGCATATCGGCCTCTCCACCGTGACCTATCTGTTCGAGGGCGCCATCCAGCACCGCGACAGCCTGGGCACCGACCAGAGCATCCGCCCCGGCGATGTCAACTGGATGACCGCCGGGCGCGGCATCGTCCATTCCGAGCGCACGGCGCAGCAGGACCGGCCCGGCGGCTCGCGCCTGGCCGGCATCCAGTCCTGGGTGGCGCTGCCGGCCGCCGAGGAGGACCGGGCGCCGGATTTCGCGCATCACGAGGCTGCCACCCTGCCGCTGTGGCAGGAGGCCGGCATGCGGGTGCGGCTGATCGCCGGCGAGGCCTGGGGCGAGCGCGCGCCGGTCGCGGTGCGCAGCCCGCTCTTCTACGCCGACGCCATCCTGCCGCCCGATGCGAGGCTGCCGCTGCCCGACCAGCATGAGGAGCGCGGCGCCTATGTGCTGGAGGGCGAGGTGAGCCTCGCCGGCGACAGTTTCGGCCCCGGCCGCATGCTGGTCTTCCGCGCCGGGGACAGGCTGGCGCTGCGCGCGGGTCCGCAGGGCGCGCGGCTGCTGCTGCTGGGCGGCGCGGTGATGGACGGGCCGCGCCACATCTTCTGGAATTTCGTCTCCGCCTCGCGCGAGCGGATCGAGCAGGCCAAGGCCGATTGGAAGGCGGGGCGCTTCCCGCTGGTGCCCGGTGACGATCAGGAATTCATCCCGCTGCCGGAGCTGCGGGTGCGCGCCGGCAGCGGCGGCGCGCCGCCGGGCTGAGGCGCGCCGGCCCGCCCTGCGCTACCGCGCCACGGCGTATTCTTGCGGGAAGGTCTGCAGCGAGCTTTCCACCACCGTCACCGCGCCATCGATCAGCCCGCAGCGGCCGCTGCCGGGCAGGATGCGGCACAGGCTGTTCAGCGCGCGCAGATCCTCCGCCGTGCCGCGCCCGCCCTCGATGCGGTCCAGCAGTCGGGCCAGCTGGAAGGTGCCGGCCTTGCAGGGCGGGCATTGCCCGCAGGAGCCGGCGGCGAAGAAGGCGATGTATTCCGCCACCTTGCGCACGATGCTGGTGCCTTCGGAGATCACGATCATCGCGCCGGTGCCGAGCCGCGATTGCCGCGCCCGCACGCTGTCGAAATCCAGCGCCACGTCGAGATCCTGCTTGGTCAGCAGCGTGTTGGAGGGACCGCCGGTGAACACGGCCTTGAAGTCGCGCCCCTCCAGCATGCCGCCGCCATGGGTGAAGATCAGCTCCTGCAGGCTGGTGCCCATCGGCAGCTCGTAGAGGCCGGGGCGCATCACATCGCCCGACAGCGAATAGAGCTTGGTGCCCACCGCCTCGCCCCGGCCGAGGCCGCGGAACCATGCGACGCCCTGGGCGAGGATGAAGGGGATATTGGCCAGGGTCTCGGTGTTGTTGATCAGGGTCGGCGCGCCGCCCACCCCCTGCTCGGCCGGGAAGGGCGGCTTGCGGCGCGGGAAGGGGAAGCTGCCCTCCAGCCAGGAGATCACCGCCGTCTCCTCGCCGCCGATATAGCGGCCGGAGGATTCGACGACGGTCAGCGCGACCGCATGGCCCAGCGCCTCCTCGACGGCGCCGAGCAGCGCATGGCCGCGCCATTGCGCGACGGCGCGCCGCGCCTCGGCCACCGCCTCCGCCTCATGCGGGTTGATGTAGAGCACGAGATGGGAGGCATCGACGGCCAGCGCCGCGATCAGCCCGCCCTCGATCACCGCATGCGGTGTCCAGCGCAGCAGGTGACGGTCCTTGAAGGTGCCGGGCTCGTCCTCATTGCCGTTGCAGACGACATATTTGCCGCCCGCGCCCTGCTGCGCCACGGCCTGCCATTTGCGCCAGGTGGGGAAGCCGGCGCCGCCCATGCCGCGCAGCCCGGATTGCTCCAGCAGCGGGATGATGCCGGCGCGGTCGGCGAGCGCCGCGGCGAGGCCCTCGCCGCCGCCCACCGAGAGCCAGGCGGCCAGATCGGCGCCGAGCTTGCGGGCGGGATGCAGCAGGACCTGGTTGAGATGGGACATGTCGGTCTCTCCTGCCGCGCTCACGCCGCCTGGTGCCGGCGCAGGTCGAAGGGGGCGTAGTCGGGGTAGAGGGCGGGCGCGCGCGGCGCGCGCGGCAGCCCGGCCTGCGCCAGGGCGCGCTGCCAGCGATGCAGATGCTCGATGCCGCCGCGGGTGGAGGCCACGCCCTGCAGCGCCGCCGCATGCGCGCCGGCGCGGCGGCCGAAGCTGATGATCTCCAGCAGCGCATTGCCCATCAGCCGGTTGCGGCCATGGATGCCGCCCGACACCTCGCCCGCCGCGTAGAGGCCGGGAATGCTGGTGGCGCCATTTCCGTCGATCACCGCGCCGCCATTCTGGTAGTGCAGCGTCGGCGCCACCAGGAAGGGCCGCTCGCGCGGGTCGAGCGCGCATTTCTGCGCCAGGTGCTTCAGCCCGATCAGCCGCGTCTCCAACAGCTGCGGCTCGCGCGCCAGCAGCGAGGGCGTGTCGAGGAACACGCCGCGCTGGCCCTCCTGCAGGACGCCGCGCCCCTCCGCCAGCTCGCGCAGGATGGCGGCGGCGACGACGTCGCGCGGCGACAGCTCGTCGACGAAGCGGTTTCCCAGTCCATTGACCAGCCAGGCCCCGGCGGAGCGCACCGCCTCGGAGATCAGCCCGCCCGCCAGATGCGCCGGATGCGCGACACCCGTCGGGTGGTACTGGAAGGAATCGAGATCGCGCAGCTTCGCCCCCAGCCGGTAGGCCAGCACCAGCCCGTCCGCGGTCGCGCCGTAATGGTTGGAGGTGGGGAAGCCGCTGAGATGCAGCCGCCCGCTGCCACCGGTGGCCAGGATCACCGCCGGGCTGCGCAGCAGCTTCAGGCGGCGATGCTCCAGATCGTAGAGCACGGCGCCGACGCAATGGCCATGCTCGTCGGAGAGCAGCTCCACCGCCGGGCAGCGATGCAGCACGGTGATGCGCGGATGCATCTCCACCGCCTCGCGCAGCACCCGCATCAGCTCGAGGCCGGTGAAGTCGCGATGGCTGAGGATGCGCCGCGCGCTGGTGCCGCCGGCCGGCTTGCGCAGCAGCCGCGCGCCGAGCCCCGCCTCGGTCTCCAGGTCGAAATGCATGCCGAGGCCGATCAGCCAGCGGATCACCGCCGGCCCGTCGGAGACCATCTGCGCCACCAGCGACGGCTCGCCACGGCGATGGCCGCCATTCAGCGTGTCGTCGAAATGCCGCTGCAGGCTGTCCTCCGGCCCGACCGCCGCCTGGATGCCGCCCTCGGCCATCACCGTGTTGCTGTCACCCAGCCGCAGCTTGGTGGCCAGCACCACATGCCGGCCGGCCGCCGCCGCCTCCAGCGCCGCCGCCGCGCCGGCGCCGCCGCCGCCCAGCACCAGCAGGTCGGCGCGGCGGGTCTCGGCGCCGGCCAGGTCGGCATCCTCGATCAGCGCATTGCTCTGCAGCAGCGCGGCCAGCGCCGGGTGGCACGGGTCGCCGGCATTGGCGCCGATGGTCAGCGCCACGCGGGCATTGGCGCCATGGTCCGGGTGATGCGCGGCCAGCAGCGCCTGGATGCCATCCGCATCCAGCGCCGGCGGCGTGGCCCGGGCGGCGCCGGGCAGGGCGGCCAGCGCCTGGGCGTAGGGGATGCCGCTCATGCCGCGCCCTCCGCCCGGTTCTCCTCGGGGCCGGCATCGGGCAGCACCACCCGCATCTCGCCGCTTTCGATCTCGCGCAGCCTGCGCACCAGGTCGATCGGCCGCAGGGTCAGCGCGGCGGTGGAGCGGCGCACGAACAGGCCGAGATGGTTGGGCCGGATATGTTCGGGGCAGGCCAGGGTGCAGAGATTGCACATGACGCATTCGTCGAACACCGCCGCCGCTGCGGCGAAATCGCCCTCGACGCTGAGCTCGACACCCTTCTGCACCGCCAGACCCTTGGGGCAGGCGCGGTCGCAGCCGCTGCAATGGCGGCAATGCGCCGCCTCGGGGAAGCTCTCATGCAGCGCGTCGAGCAGTTCCCAGCCCTCGCCCAGCGCGTCCAGCCGGTAGTCATGCTGCCGCTCGGGCGCGAAATAGTCGATGAAGCTGACCTGCATGCCGGGCTCGACACGGGTCTCGCAGGCCAGCCTTGTCTCCACCGCGCGCTCGCCCTCGCGCCGCACCATGCAGCGGCAGGAGCCGCAGACGCCCTGGCCCATGCAGCCGATATTGGCGGTCAGCGCCGTGCCGCCGCGCGCCGCCGCCTGCAGGATGGAGGCGGTCGCGTCGGCCTCCAGCAGCTCGCCATCGATGGTCAGGCGGATGCGGTCGGAGGGTGCCTCCGGCGGGGCGGCGGGGGGGCCGGGCTGCTGCTCTGGACGGTCCATGACGCGGTCGCGCTCCCTTCTGGCCATGGCGGGGCCATGGCGGGCCGGGACGGGGGCAGCCATCCCGGCCATACCTTGCGATCGGCGGCCCCCGGGGCGGCGGGCCTTGCGCGGAAGCTTCGGGTGCGGGCGGGATTTTGCAAGGGCCCAGGCGGCCGATCCGGCGCCTGCCGGCACACGCAGCGCTGAATTGACAGCGAGGGCCGCCGCCGCTTGCCTGCCGCCATCCGCAACAGTTCCGAGGATGCCGGGTCGCGCCGCGGCCGAAGCCCTGATGCCGCCGCTGCCCGCCCTTGCCCGACCGGTCCCGCCGCTGCAGCGCCTGGCGCTGCGCCGCGACGATGCCTTCCCGCTGCGGGCGGAGGCGCTGGGCTTCACCTTCCACACGCCCGAGGGGCGCGAATACTGGGTGCGCGACGCCTGCTATGCGCTGACGCCGGAGGCCATCGCGGCGATGGAGGCGGCGGCGCGCGAATTGGCGCCGATGCTGGACGCGGCGGCGTCGCGCATCGTGGCGCGCGGCGATTATGCCGCGCTCGGCTTCACCCCGCGCCTGGCCGCGCTGGTCGAGGCCTCGCACCGCGCCGCCGAGCCCTCGCTCTATGGCCGCTTCGATTTCCGCCT